>JAADEA010000103.1 GCA_013153675.1 Campylobacterota bacterium | reverse complement strand
TTTTCCCTGAAATTGATGATATAAAATGGTTCTCCATCAAGGAGGCAAAAGAGCATATTATTAGCTCTTTTGAACCTATTTTAGAAGAGGCAAAAAAGGAGATATTTAATGAAAAATAAATCCTCCTAATCCTATTAGAGCTAAAATAGCAATTTGAAAATTAATTTTTTCCTTCTCTCCTCTAATTAAAGCAAGCAAAAAATAAGCTACAAATCCAGCACTAAGACCTAAAGTAATAGAATATGTTAAAGGCATTAAAAATATTGTCAAAAAGGCACTAATTAATACTACACTATCTTTAAAATTAATATTTTTTATCTCACTAAACATTAAAACCCCAACCATCACCAAAATAGCATAAATAGCACTTGGTGGAATGGCTTTAAAAACTGGTAAGAAAAATAGTGTAGTTAAAAACATTAAACCACAAACCACAGCTGTAAGACCTGTTCTTCCTCCCTCTTCTACTCCAGCAGCAGATTCAATAAAAGATGTGGTAGTAGATGTTCCAAGAGAAGCTCCAATAACAGTAGCTGCTGCATCTGCTTCTAATGTTCTTTGAAGCTCTTTTGTATCATCTTTAAATAGATTCGCCCTTAAACCTATTCCAGCAAGAGTTCCAATAGTATCAAACATATCTGTAATTAAAAAAGTAATTATTACTGGAATTAAAGATAGTTTTAGAGCAGATAAGATATCAAACTTAAAAGCAATTGGAGCAAGTGAAGCTGGCATAGAAAATATAGATTGAGGTAGTTTATAAGCACCACTAATCCATGCTATAATAGAAGTTAATAAAATAGATATTAAAAAGGCTCCTTTAACTTTTTTTGAGTATAGATATGCAGCTATAAAAAATCCAAAAATACCAAGAAGCACTTTTATATTAGAAAGATCACCTAAAGTTACTAATGTAGCATCATTTTTTACAATAAATCCCATTCCTTGCAATCCTATAAAGGCTATAAAAAGCCCTATTCCAGCACTAATTGCTCTTCTTAGATCTATTGGAACACTATTTAATACCCAAACTCTAAACTTTGTAAAGGATAAAATTAAAAATATTAATCCAGAAATCATTACAATCCCAAGAGCACTTTGCCAAGGAATACCCATTCCTTTTACTAAACCAAAAGTAAAATAGGCATTAAGTCCCATCCCAACACTCATAGCAATAGGGGTATTAGCCCACAATCCATTTAAAATAGTAGCAATTATAGTAACTACTGCTGTGGCAGTTATTAGAGCATCAAAAGGCATTCCTGTTAAACTCATAATAGAAGCATTGACAGGAACAATATATGCCATTGCCAAAAATGTAGTAATTCCCGCTCTAACCTCTTTTTTTACATTAGTGTTGTGAGCTGAGAGCTTAAAAATCTTCTCTAAGAGCATAAGGGATCCTTTCTATAAACTCTATAAGTAGAATTTATAATAATATCCCTTAAAAGTTACACTTTTATCTTAATAAGATACTAAAATTTAAAGATTTAAGATTAAAAGATAAAAATAGTAACTACCTTAATCTTTTAGATCTTTCCTATTCCCATCTTCATCAAATTTACTTCTAAAATTATTTCTAACTAATAAAAAAGTAATATATCCAAATCCAAACATCGCTATATAATAAAATATCTCTCCCATTTTCATAATTAAAACCTTAAATTAATGGTGCTTATGGCGCAAAAATCTTTCAATATTACCTTCATTAATCTCTTCAATATCTCCACTCTTTAATTTTTCTAATGCCTCTTTTATAGTAACTCTCCCCTCTCCTGGAAAATAGCATTTAACATTGTGCTCTTTTAATATTAAAAATGGTTTTAATCCAATATGTTGAGTTATAACTATATCTACTCCCTCTTCAAGAAGCCATCTTATTACATCAATTCCACCATCAAAAGGATTTTTCTCAATAGATATCTTATCATCTTCTATAAAAGCAAAATATTTAGCATGTCCAAACAAAGGAGAGATAGCACTATCTTCTTTATTCATTTTAACTGGCATTACAATCTTCATTTTAACTCCTAAAAGGTATTTTTATCTTTTCAAAAGAGATTTTATCAAAATTTTGTCTTAATGCCTCATAAGCAATAATTCCAACACTTACAGCTAAATTTAGGCTTCTACCATCTTTTCCCATTGGGATAGTCATACTATTTTGATAATATCTCTTTAAAATATCCTCATCAATTCCTTTTGTCTCTGAACCAAAAATTAAATAATCTCCAACTTCAAAAGAGATATCCCAATATAATCTATCACTTTTTGTTGTTGCAAAATAGAAATTTCCCTTTGTTATATTCTCCTTTTCAAACTCTCTAAAGTTCTTCCACACTTTATATTTCAATTTATCCCAATAATCAAGCCCTGCCCTCTTTACTGCCTTTTGAGATATATCAAATCCAAGGGGCTCTATTAAATGCAAAGTTGCACCTAAATTTACACAAAGCCTTCCTATATTTCCTGTATTTGGTGGAATTTGTGGTTCAATTAATACTATATTAAACATCTTAAAATACTATCGTTTTATTGTTATAAACAAAAACTCTATCATCTAAAACATATTTAAGAGCTCTTGATAAGACCACCTTTTCTACATCTCTACCAGCTTGTTGCATATCTTTCCAACTAAATCGATGATTTACCTCTATTACATCTTGAGCAATAATTGGTCCCTCATCTAAATCATCTGTCACAAAATGGGCAGTAGCACCAATAATTTTTACTCCTCTCTCATAAGCTTGTTTATATGGATTTGCTCCAATAAAAGCCGGCAAGAATGAGTGATGGATATTAATAATTTTAAAAGGATATTTAGAGACAAAATATGGAGTTAAAATTCTCATATACTTTGCCAACACTATATAGTCAAATCTATATTTTTGAAGCTCTTTTAATATTAATTTTTCATGTTCTTCTCTGCTAATATTATCAGAGGAGATATATATAAATGGGATATTAAATCTCTCAACCAAATCTCTTAAATTATCTCTATTTGCTATTACACATTTTATATTTGCTCTTAACTCTCCATCAATATATCTAATTAAAATATCTCCTAAAGCATGAGACTCTTTTGTTGCCATCAATACAATATCTTTTTTTGAAGGCTCAACTACTTTTATATTAGCTTCTTTTGGTAAGATATTTATTAGATTTTGCCTCAATCTATCAAGTTCAAACTCCCCACTTACCACACTTCTCATAAAGAAGCGTTTACTCTCATACTCTACAAACTCTTGGTTACTATCTATATTTAAATCCATCTCAAAAAAGACTTTTGAGATTTTATATACCAACCCCTTTTGATCATCGCAATCTATCAATACTCTTGCACGCTTATCCACCAAAATTCCTTTTTTGAAAAATTATATCTTATACTCTTTATCAAGCAAATTAATCTTTTGATTAAAAATTCTATCAAGCTCTAAAGAGATCTCTTTTCCTCTAAATCCAGCCTCCATTAACTCTTTTCCTCCAACTCCAATATCAAATGGTCTATCCCAAACTCCAATCTTCTTAGCTATTTTAATAATTTGAGGATGAAAATTTAATGGATTTTTACTAATAGGCTCTTTTTTAGCTAATTTTGCTACAAAAGATGGTTTAATAAGAGAGGGAATCTTATCTAAATTGGCAATAATATTATATCTTTTTGGAAGTTTTAAAGACTCAAATAAAATATCATAATTTAAATTGGTATATTGAAGCAAAAGAGTTAAGAAATAGTAATCTTTTAGAGAATCTAAAAAGTTCCTTTTATATCTTAAATAGTTTATTGAAAAAGTACAAAATTCACTTTTGCTAATCTTATAATTCCAAAGCTTTAGATCAATATCCATATTAATAATAGCACTCAATCCATAATGAAAATAATCACTTCTAAAGAGCTTTTCAAACTCCATATAAATACGCTCTCTTGGCAAATCATCCAAAGAGATGCTTTTACAAAGCAATAATGTATCTTTTTCAATTTTAAATTTAAATCTTGCACTAAATTGAACAGCTCTTAATATTCTTAAAGAGTCTTCTATAAAAGTATTAAAATCTACTGCCCTTAATACTCTCTTTTCTAAATCTCTCAACCCTCCCCAAAAATCTATAACCTCTTTTTTTGAAAGATCAAAAAACATCGCATTTATAGTAAAATCTCTTCTTCTACTTGCCTCTTTTGGGTTAGAAGCTAAAGAGACGCTAAATCCCTTATGCCCTTTTGCTACTTTTCTCTCAACTCTTGGAAGAGAAATATCAATTTGATTTTTATATTTAAATACAAAAAAACTCTTACCAACCCCATCAGCTTTTAGCTTTTCCATAGCCTCTTCAAACTTAGAAGGTTCAATATCATAACACTCAATATCTAAATCTTTAATCTCTCTTTTTAAAAGAGCATCTCTTAAAGCCCCTCCT
>JAADEA010000091.1 GCA_013153675.1 Campylobacterota bacterium | reverse complement strand
AAATTTTTAATTGTAGAAGCTGCCTCCCTATAAGCTTTTATAATAAATTGATTCTTACCTAAATATTCTAAATATTTAGCCAATTTCTCAAAAAATAGAGCTACTTCTTTATTACTTAGCTCATACAAATTTATAACCTTTGGACTCTAAAATCTTTAAATGCCCTCTCTTCAGCCTCTCTTAAAAGTTCTAATGCCCCCTCTTTTATCATTAATTCTGCCAATTTTTCACCTAAACTATCTGCTTCATTAATGGAAGATGATAACTTTTTATATAAAACTTTAGAAGCATCACTAAATCCAAGAAGAGCTTCTACTTCTATACTATTATCAACTCTCTTTGCATTTACTGCTACAGGTGCTGAACAGCCAGCTCCAATTTTTGCAATAAAATCTCTCTCAATCTTTGTTAAAAGAGCACTCTCTTTATCATTTAAGAAGTTAGCAATCTCTTCTAACTCTCTAATTCCCTCTACTATCTCTATTCCCAATGATGCTTGTCCCATTGGCGGAATAAGATCTAATTTTTGGGTATATTTAATATCATCTAAAAGATTTAATCTTTTAAGCCCAATATATGCTAATACAATAGCATCATACTCTCCATCTTTTAATTTTTTTAATCTTGTATTTACATTTCCTCTTAAATCTTTTAAGATCAAATCATCTCTTTTTAAAAGAAGCTGCATTCTTCTTCTAAGACTTGTAGTTCCTACTACTGCACCAGGAGGAAGATCTTCAAGAGTTCTATATTTTTGAGATAAAAAAAGATCACTTTGATCTTCTCTTTTTGTAACTGCAGCAAGTTTAAGTCCTTTTGGTATAAAGGTAGGAACATCTTTTAGAGAGTGAACTGCCATATGGGCTTTTCCATTTAGCATATAATCTTCTAATTCTTTTGTAAAGTGCCCTTTCCCTCCAATTAGAGCTAAAGGTCTATCTAAAACCTTATCTCCTCTACTTACAATCTCTTTTAATTCTACTTTAATTGGAAAATTTTTCTCTATTAAATCTTTTATATAATAAGCCTGCCAAAGGGCAAGCTTACTTGCTCTTGTAGCGATAATTAATCTATCCACTTATTATCCTATTTTTTTATTGCCTCTTTATATTTTTCATGACTCTCATCAAACTCACCATCATAATAGATAGTAGGTGTTCCTCTTACCATCATTGAAGCAGCACTCTTCATATCCTCTTTAATAGCATCTATAATCTCTTTTTTATTAATATCTTTTTGAGTTAAATTTAATCCAAATTGTTGATTAACCTTCTCAATAATCTTTTTCTCATCTTTCATACCAGCCACATCTGCTCTATACATTTTAAAAGCTTTATCATGCTCTCCCTTTTTTTGGAGATATTCCATAATTTTTGTTAAAGTAAAGGCAGCTGGATGAATTTGCATAAGAGGCATATGATAATAATATACAGCCAATTTATCTGGATTATCCTTTGCTGCTTTAATTATCTCTGGAACTTGCATTCTACAAAAAGGACACTCTGGATCACTAAATAGAACAATTTTATGTTTTGCATTTTTATTTCCAGCTACTAAATGCTTCTCATCATAAAAACTATCAGGCAGTTTTGGCTTTAGAGCATATTTATAATCTATCTTTTTCTTATAATTCATTAAAGATTGAGTAACTAATCCCTTTTCTTCATTTACAAAAATTGTCTCAGGAAAGGCATCATGTCGATTTTTATATTTTAAATTCATCACAAACATATATGCTTTCCACCCTTTTGCATAAGGAACATCTCTCTTTTCAATCAACTTTACACTCTCAACTTTTACATTTGGATTTGTAACAATATTTTTCTTTATAAAATCTTCTAAATTAAAACTATTTGCGCTTAATATTAGAGTTGCTGCTGTTGAACTCATCAATAATTTCCACATCAATGACATCCATATCTCCTTTATTTTTCAAGTCAGGTGGCATTTTAGCAAATAATCGTAAATAAAAGGAGTATAAAAGTAAAAATATTCCCAAAATATCGCTTAAAACACCAGGAATTATAAGAAATATAGCTCCAAATATATATGCAAAGATAGCATTTTGGGCATTTCTAAGATCAAAATTTTTAAAACCTATATGTTGAAGATTGTCCATAATAGCATAAGGAGAAAATTTTAGTAGCAACGCTCCAATAATAGAGGTTGCCACAATCCAAACTACACTCCACCCAAATCCTATAATCATTCCCACTTTTAAAGAGACTAAAAACTCAGCAATAAAATATAAAAGTAAAAATATCATTTTATATACTCAACTATATTTTTAATTAGCTCATTAGTATCTGAACTATCTAAAGATATTTTTTCTAAATTTGCTCTTTTAATAAGCTCTATCTTATCTTCATTTAGCTTCTTACCAACAACTATCCCAAATGGAATTCCAATTAATTCAAAATCTGCCATTTTAAAACCAAAACGCTCTTTTCTATCATCAATTAATACTTCATACCCCCTACTTTTAAGCTCTTCGTATAACAAAAATCCAAACTCTCTCTCTTTTTCATTTTTTATATTAGAGATAATTATTTCAATATCAAAAGGAGCTGACTCTTTTGTCCAAATCATTCCTTTATCATCATGATGTTGTTCTATTATAGCAGCTACAACTCTTGATACTCCAATTCCATATGTACCCATTACAAAAGGCTTACTCTTTCCATTCTCATCTAAAAAGTGAGCTTTTAGTGGCTCAGAGTATCTTGTTCCAAGCTGAAAAATATGTCCTACTTCAATTCCTTTTGTATAATATAGCTCTCCTCCACATTTAGGACATCTATCACCCTCTCTTACAGATGCTATATCATCAAATTTTCCATTATAATCTTTTAAAGATACACCAATTAGATGATAATCTTTTCTATTTGCTCCCATAATTAAATTATTAGCATCTTTTAAAGAGATATCAGTAACTACTTCTATATTAGAAGGCAATTTAAAAAGTCCCATAAATCCAGGTTCCAATCCAGCCTCTTTTAACTCCTCTTCACTTACATCTACCAACTCATTTCCATCTACACTATTTAGAGCTTTTACCTCTTGAAGCTCATCATCTCCTCTTAAGGCAAATAGAACAATTTTACTCTCTTGATTATCAAAAATTACTCTTTTTGCCACAATTTTTACTAAATAAAAAGGATCTACTCTAAAAAATTTTGCCAAATCATCTATTGTTTTTACATCTGGTGTAAAAAATTCATTAAATTCTGCTTCTGGAGGTTCAATATTAGAAGTTGGAATCTCTCTTTTTGCAGCCTCAATATTTGCTCCATAATCACACTCTTTACACACTACTAAAGTATCCTCTCCACTATTTGCTAAAACCATAAACTCTTTACTTCCACTTCCACCAATTGCCCCACTATCTGCTTCTACTATTCTAAAGTCTAATCCAAGTCTTTTAAATATTTTGCTATAAGTCTCCTCCATTAAATTAAACTCTCTTACCATATCCTCTCTATCTTTATGGAAAGAGTAACCATCTTTCATTAAAAACTCTCTTGCTCTTAAAAGACCAAATCTTGGTCTTATCTCATCTCTAAATTTAACTTTAATTTGATATAGATTTAATGGAAGCTCTTTATAACTCCTTACATATGATCTAACTAAGTTTACCATCATCTCTTCATGAGTTGGTCCTAATACAAACTCATTATCTTTTCTATCTTTAAACCTTAAAAGCTCTTTTCCATACTTTTCATATCTATTACTCTCATGCCATAAAGAAGCTGGTGTTACAAAGGCTAAATCTACCTCTTGAGCTCCTGCCTTATCAAGCTCCTCTTTTACTACTCTTCTTACATTATCTAATACCCTCTTTCCAAGAGGTAAAAAGTTGTATAATCCAGCTCCTACACTTTGAATAAATCCACCTCTTATTAAATATTTATGACTTGGCAAAGTAGCATCACTTGGAGCCTCTTTTAAAGTAGGAATTAACATTTTAGAAAATCTCATTATCTATTTCCTTTTTTATAGATTGATGGATCTATATCATTTGTCTCAATATTAAATACGCTCTTAATTGCATCAATTACCTCTTGAGCATTTGAGCCTTTTGAGATAGCTCTTAAATTTTTGGTAGGATTATGTAGATATTTATCAAATAGTTGAATTGCCATATGGCGAAGATTTTCCTCATACTCTTTTGGAAAAAATCCTTTTTTAATAACTCTATTTACTTCATAATCAACCACATCTAAAATATCAAGTCTCATCTGTTTAATTACAGGCTCTATGGCTAATGCTTGAAGCCATTTTAAAAAATCCTCTTTATATTTTTTTACAATCTCTTCTGCTATTAAAGCTTGCTCTTGACGCAAAGCAAAATTATTCTTAGAGATCTCTTCTAAATCATCTATTCTATATACTTTAATATTTGGCTTTTTAATATCATCTA
>JAADEA010000029.1 GCA_013153675.1 Campylobacterota bacterium | reverse complement strand
CAAGCTATACAAGAGATAATAAGAAAGGAATTGTTATAGATAATATTACTGGATTAATGTGGCAAGATAATAAAGATGTGGCACGCGTTAAAAAACCTTGGCTTACAAAAGAAAATTATAAAAAATGTGAGAAAGATTATAAGAGTAAAGCTTGTTTTGATACGAGTGGAGATACAGCAGCCACATATTGTAAAAACTTAAAATTGGGTGGATTTTCTGATTGGAGATTACCTACTTATAAAGAGCTTTTATATATTCAAAATTATAAAAATTATCAAATAAGTAATGATTTTAAATATAAAGCAAAAAATTATTGGACTAATAGTTCACATATAAGAGATGTTTTTGGTGATTTGAAGAATAATTATGCTTATTTAACATATTATGGAGATGATTATAAAAAGCACGAATTATCTAAAGATTATTCAGTAAGCAATATGGTTAAAAGCTATTTAGGAGGGGTTAGATGTGTTAGAGGCAATGCAACAGATAAAAGTGATTTAATTAAAAATGATACATTCTTAATTAGTTTAGATAAAAAAACTAATCTAATATGGTTTACTGATCCAATGGTAAATAAAGATAGAACGTACAAAGAGGCAATAAATTTTTGTGAAAAATTAGAAGTTGGCGGATATAAAAATTGGAGATTGCCTAATATAAATGAATTTTTATCTATTACTACTTATTCTAAAAAAGAACAAAGAGTAACTATTTATAAAAGTTTAGGAGTGGAAGATAAACATACAAACTATTGGGTTAGTACTAGAGGGAGTAAAGGTATACCTAAAGCATTTTATTTATATGAAGATATATTACCTCTTATTATTACACCAAGTAAAGGTTATAAGCATATGAAAACTTCAAGTATATGTGTGCATGATAATGAGTTGGTATTAAATGGTGGAAAATTTATAGAGAAAGAGTGATTTTTTTCTATATTATAAAGTTATAGGTTTGGTAGTATATATTTCTATAGTTAAATTAAAATTTTGATAAAGATTTGAAGAACAGCTATGAAAACCCTTTAAATTAAAGCTTATTTTTCTACTTCCCCTTTTTTCACACTTTTCTTATTTAGTGAAGGTATATAAAGCTTTTTTAGTTTTTAATTTAATCTTTCTGGATATAATTTTAAGGTTTAGGAAAGATTAATTAAGAAAGAGGGATTATGAAAAAGGTAGCTTTTCTTTTTACTTTTTTGGTAATTTTTTTTATTGGATGTGGTGGTAGTGGAGATGTAGGAGAGATTGAGACTCAAAGTTTAAAAGGAGGGGAGTTAATAGCAGATTTTCCTGCTAATTTACTAAGAAAATCTCTTTTAGAAAATAATCAAATAGATGAAAATGCAACTGTTTTTGGTTTTAGGGCTTATAAAATTCCTTATGTAACAACAGATGCTAATGGTAATAGGGTGAATGCAAGTGGTATTATGATAGTTCCATCTACTACTGGAGCTGATGAAAAGAGTAAAGATGCTCTATTAAAAATGAAAAGTGTGGGATTAGTTGCTGTTTTAGATTGCCATGGAACTATCTTTGCAAATAAGGAAGCTCCAAGTGTAGCTATTTCTACTACCCAAGAGCCTAAAGGGGCAGGAGTTATTTTTACTTCTTTAGGAGGTTTTATTACCCTACAGCCAGATTATATTGGTTTTGGAGATTCTAAAGATCATTATCAAGAGTACTTGATTAAAAAATCATCTGCATCTTCGGTGGTAGATTTTTTAAAAGCAGCCATTAAGTTTGCTAAAGATAATAATATTGAGTGGTTAAATAATCAATATTATTTGACTGGATATTCTCAAGGAGGTTTTGTTGCATTAGCTGCATTAAAAGAGCTTGAGTTAAACTCAAATTTTCCTCTTTTAACAGTACCAATGGCTGGTCCATATCTTTTAGATCCAATAGCCCAAAATGTTTTGTCTTTAGATACTATTAAATATCCTTCTTTTATGGCAGCAGTAGCTTATTCTTACTCTAAAGTATATGACCAAAATATTAGTGAGCTTATTCAAGAGCCATATGCTTCAAAGCTTTCAGTATTATTTGATGGATCTTTAACAAGGGAAGAGATAGATCAAGAGTTGACAACTAAAGTAAAAGGAGAGGGAGGACTTTTTACTAATGAAATAGTAGAAGATTATGGTGATTCTTGGTTTAGAAGTAGACTTATTGAAAATAGTGTAGTGGATTTTTCTCCTCAAACTCCAATAAAAATGGTTCATTGTTTAGGTGATGATGTAATTCCTTATCAAATTTCTGAGGCTACAAAGGATATTTTTAAAAATAATTTAAATGCTTTATATATAGATTTAACGCCAGTAGAAGTCGCTTTAACAGGTGATTTAAATACTACTTTAAGATATTCTCATAGTGAGTGTGCTATTTATGCATATATGATTGCTTTTAAAATTTTTACTACTAATAGAAAAGAAAGGATAGGGTATTGAAGATGAAAAAGGTATTAGCACTAATAGGTTGCGTAACGATAGGATGGGGTGCAGCATATAAATTGCCTGAGCAATCTTTAAGCGGAGTAGCTTTAAGTGCTGCTAATGTAGCAGGGTGTGAGGGAGCAGATTGTGCTTATTATAATCCTGCAAATATTTCATTTTTAGATCCAAATAGTCAATATATAGAGAGTGGTTTGATCTATATTCATCTACCTAAAATTTCTTTTAAGGGAGAAAATAATTTGTTAGGACAAAAAGTAGATGCAACTGCCTCTACAAAAGTAGAAAATGTAGCTGTTCCCTATTTTCACTATGTATCAAAGGCTTTTGGAAACTGGAGATATTCTCTTAGCATTACTGTACCTGGAGGATTAAGAAAAAGATGGGATAGCCCTATCCAAAAACTATATGCTAAAGAGTTTGAGTTAAAAACTTTTCAAATTAATCCATCAATAGCTTATAAATTGAGTAATAACTTATCTATTGCTTTTGGAGCAAATATTGTTTATAGCGAAGGAACAGTCTATAGTGATGGAAGTGATGTTAATTTGCCAATAAAGAGAGAGATGAAAGGTGACAGTATTGATTTTGGTTTTAATGGGGCAATCTCTCTACATTTGGATAAAGGTTGGAATATAGCTCTTACTTATCGCTCTAAAATTAAATTAACTGAAAGTGGAAAAGCAAATTTATATTTAGGTGCAGTTGGAAGAAAATATGATGCATGGGTTAATATATATCTCCCTGCTACCTTGACTTTTGCTGTCTCTAAAGAGTTTGAAAAGTTAAGTTTGGAAGTGGTATATGAAAGAACATTTTGGAGCTCTTATAAAGAGTTAGATTTTAACTATTCACCTTCTTTAACTTCAAGTGTATTAAAGAGTTTGTTTGATGAACCAATAAAGAAAAATTGGAAGGATACTAATACTTTTAGAGTAGGTATTAAATATAAATATAGTGAAAAATTAACTTTAATGGCTGGATATAGTTATGATGAAACTCCAATTAAGGAAGAGTATTTAAGTTATGAATTACCAGATAGTAATGCTCATATATTTTCTGCAGGATTTAAATACAACTATAATAAAAATTTAACTTTTGGAGCAGCCCTCTTATATGATTATAAAAAGAAAAGAAGAGTTCATAACGATATAATTGATGGAGAATTTAGCAAAGGTGGAGCTTTTTTATTTACAGCTGGTATAGAGTATAGATTTTAGATATATTGGAAATAGTATGAGAAAGATTTTTTTCATTTTTTTACTATTTTTATCTTTTAAAGCAGTTGGCATGGAGTGCAGGGTGCCAGCTGCTCTTGAGAGTTTAGTAATTAGTAATAAAATAGATAAGTTGCAGTATATTAGTGATATTAGGAGAAATTTTTATTCATTAAAAGATTTATGTGTTAATTTGATCTCTTTTAAAGAAAATCGTTTTAATTGGAAGCTATTATTGATATATAATCCTTATCATTCTAAAGGAGCAGTTTGGTTTTTGCCTCATGATAATGAAAATATGGCTTTTAAAAGTGCAATATATGCTATTAAAAGATATGGAGGAGCATTTTTATCTGTAGTAAATAATGATAAAAGATATTTTTTAGGACAAGATCCAAATAGAAATTTTTCATTAAAAAGATCAAAAGAGAAGAGCTGTCCTCTTCAATTAGCACCTTCTTATAAATATACAACTACAATTTTTTATATTATAGATAAATTTAGAAAAAAAACTTTTCCATATCTCTCTTTACATAATAATAGGGATGGACCATCTATTTCAATTTTAACTAATACTCCTAATACTATCTCTATTTTAGCTTATAATAAAGAGTTTATTAAAAGATCAAAAAGAGGTTTAGCTGATGAGGATAATTTAATTTATACTTCTGGAAAGAGCCAAAAGCCACCTAATATTGCTTATAAATTAGCAAAAAGAGGTATAAATGTAAAATATGAAATAGTTAATCCTTATA
>JAADEA010000031.1 GCA_013153675.1 Campylobacterota bacterium | reverse complement strand
CTTTTTTAAAAAACTCTTTTAATTCATTTTGCATATACCTTTTTTTATACTCTATTTGCTCATTATAAGGAATATTATAGAGTCTACAAGAACCACATACTCCAAAACTATTACACTCCACTCTCTTGCCTTAAAATGGTTTAGATATAATTTAAATATAATTTTATCTAAAAGGTATTATAAATGTCGATATCAGTTGTTATCCTTGCTGCTGGAGAGGGTAGCAGAATGAAATCATCTACCCCAAAAGTACTTCATAAAATTAGCGGAAAAGAGATGATATTTCATATTATTGAAGAAGCATTAAAAATAAGTGATGATATATCTGTAATTTTAGGTTATAAATTTGACATTGTAAAGAGTGCTATTTTAAATAAGTTTCCAAATATAAAAATATATAAACAAGATAGAGAAAATTTTCCAGGAACAGGAGGAGCTCTAAAGAGCGTAGAGATTGATGAAAATAAGAAGATCTTAATTTTAAATGGGGATATGCCACTAATTAAAGCTTCAATATTAGAAGATATGATCAATAAAAGTAAAGAGTACGATTTTACAATGGCTATTTTAAATCTTAAAGATCCAAAGGGATATGGAAGGGTAGTAATAGAGAATAATAAAGTTATTAAAATTGTAGAAGAGAAAGATTGCACTCCTAAAGAGAGAGAAATTAAAAGTGTAAATAGTGGTCTATATTTAATAAAAGGAGAGATATTAAAAAAATATCTTCCTAAAATATCTAATAACAATAAATCAAAAGAGTATTATTTAACAGATATTATAGAGATGGCTCAAAATGATAATATAACCATATTTCCATATGTTACTGAAGATAAATATCTACTTGGAGTTAACTCAAAATATGATTTGGCAGTTGCTGAAGAGATAATGCAAGATGATATTAAAAAAGAGCTAATGCTAAATGGAGTTAGGATTATAAATCCAAAAAGTGTATAT
The DNA here is from genome assembly GCA_013153675.1 of Campylobacterota bacterium. The sequence continues at coordinate 3,496 of JAADEA010000031.1, read as the reverse complement.
ATAGAAAAAGATTGCAAAATTGAGGGTGAATCTATTATAGAAAGTGGAGCTATAATTACTGGAAAATCTCTCATATCCAACTCTCATATTAAAGCTTATAGCATAATTGAAGATTCAATAATAAAAAACTCTTCCATTGGTCCATTAGCTCACATTAGACCACATTCTAATATAATAAACTCAAAAATAGGCAATTTTGTAGAGACTAAAAAAGCCTCCTTAAATGGTGTAAAGGCTGGACATTTAAGTTATCTTGGAGATTGTCAAATAGATGAAGGAAGCAATATAGGAGCTGGTGTTATTACTTGTAACTATGATGGTATTAATAAATATGAAACAAAAATTGGCAAAAATGTATTTGTAGGAAGTGATAGTCAACTTATTGCTCCATTAACTATTGAAGATGAAACTTTTATAGCAGCTGGAACTACACTAACTAAAGATCTACCAAAAGGATCTCTTGCTATATCAAGGGCTCCATTAAAATTTATTAAAAATTTTTACTACAAATTTTTTAAAAAGGAAAAGTAGTTGAAATTAGTTCCCATAAAAGATAAAAAGATACTATTAGGTGTAACAGGCTCTATTGCTATTTATAAAGCTTGTGAATTAGCAAGATTATTTATAAAATCACAAGCTTTTGTAAAAGTAGTAATGACTCCAAGTGCTAAAGAGTTTATCTCTCCCTTAACTTTTGAAGCTCTAACTCGCCAAAAGGTATTAACAAAAGAGAGTGAAGATTGGAGCAGTAATTTAAACCATATAGATTATGCTAAATGGGCTGATATTTTTATTATAGCTCCAGCCACTGCAAATAGTATTAATAAACTATCAAAAGGAATAGCAGATAATCTACTTCTCCAAAGTGCCTTGGCTTTTAATAAACCATTAATTATTGCTCCAGCTGCCAATACAAATATGTTTTTAAATCCTATAACTCAAGGCTCTCTAAAAATGTTAAAAGTAAATGATGCTATTATAGTAGAGCCCCAAAAAAAATTATTAGCATGTAATGATGAGGGAGTAGGAGCTCTTGCAGATGTATGGGAGATATATTATAAAAGTTTAAGAGAACTTCTAAAAGATCCATTTTGGGTAAATAGAAAGGTAGTAGTAACAGGTGGAGGAACAATAGAAAAGATTGATGAAGTTAGATATATTAGCAACTTCTCATCTGGAAAAATGGGTAAAGCTCTTGCTCTTGCTCTCTATTTAAAAGGGGCTGAGGTTTGCTATATTACTACAAGAGATAGTGATGATCTTCCAAAAGATATATATACTATTAAAGTAGAGAGTGCATTAGAGATGTTAGATTATCTAAATGATTGTCTAAGATCTGCTAAAAAAGGAGTTTTATCAAAAGCATCTTTAAACAATCCAAAACCAATTGAACTTATAAAGAAAAAGCCATTTTTATTTATGGCTGCAGCAGTAGCAGATTATAGACCAAAATTTTCACAAGAGGGAAAATTAAAAAAATCTATATTAGGAGATGAGTGGGACTTAAAATTGATAAAAAATCCAGATCTTCTAAAAAGTATAGATAAAGAGGGAATAATAACAGTGGCATTTAAAGCAGAAATGGATAGTAAAAATGGCTTAGAGAATGCTAAAAAAGCCCTTAAAGAAAAGGGAGTTGATGCTGTATGTTATAATCTATTAAAAGGAAGCGAAAGCTTTGGAGAAGATCACAATAAAATCACCTTTATTACTAAAGATAAAGAGATAGAGTTTGAAAGAAGTGATAAGTTACTGCTTGCATTTAAGATAATAGAAGCAGCAAAAGAGCTGGAGAAGAGTAGTGAATAGTTTAAAACATTTAGCAATTATTATGGATGGAAATGGAAGATGGGCTAAAAAGAGAGGATTGCCTCGAATTAAAGGACATGAAGAGGGAGCAAAAAGGGTAAAAGAGATTACCATATTTTGTGCAAATGATTTAGAAATAGAAACTCTAACTCTATATGCCTTTAGTACAGAAAATTGGAAAAGACCAAAAATTGAGATAGATTTTTTAATGGAACTTTTAATTGACTATTTAAATAAAGAGCTAATCACTTTTAAAAAAGAGAGAGTTAAATTTGAAACTATTGGAGATTTAGAGAGATTTCCAAAAAAAGTAAGAGATAAAATTGATGAGGTAAAAGATAAGACAAAAGATTTTGATAGATTAACTCAAATTTTAGCTCTTAATTATGGAGCAAGAGATGAGATTACAAGAGCAGTAAAAAGATTAATTTCAAATAATGAAGAGATAACTCAAGAAAATATATCAAAATATCTTGATACACCATATAGTGATATAGATTTATTAATTAGAACAAGTGGAGAGATTAGATTATCAAACTTCTTGCTATGGCAAATTAGTTATAGTGAGCTATTTTTTACCCAAACTCTTTGGCCCGATTTTAGTGTAGAAGAGTTAAAAAAGATTATAAGCTCTTTTAAAAAAAGAGAGAGAAAATTTGGAGGATTATAAGTGGAGTGGTTAAATATATTTTTTATATTTTTATTTGGAATAGCGATTGGATCATTTTTAAATGTAGTAATTTATAGAATACCAAAAGAACAAAGCATTATCTCTCCCCCATCTTCATGTCCAAATTGTAAAAATAGACTAAAATGGTATCATAATATACCTATTTTTTCATGGATCTTTTTAAAAGGAAAATGTGCTTACTGTAATAGTAAAATCTCTTTTATATATCCAGCAATTGAATTTATAAATGGTTTAATATGGGTATTTTTATACCTAAAAATAGGATTTGTATGGTATTTTCCATTTATAGCCCTATCTTTTAGCGCTCTTTTGGCTCTTTCTATGATAGATTTTAAATATTATGCAGTGCCAGATAGTGTTAACTTTTTTGCTCTTATAATGGCTCTTATTAACCCTAACTTTTTAATCTCACTAAGAGATGCTCTAATTGCTGGAATTGGATTATATTTACTTGGAAAGTTAGTATCAATTTTAGCAAAAAAAGAGGCAATGGGAGAAGCAGATGCTATTGTAGCAGCTACAATGGCTGCTTTACTTGGATTTCCACTATTTTTTATAGCACTATTTATTGCAGCACTATTAGCTCTTATTCCATCACTAATGGCAAAAGATACAATGGTTCCTTTTGTCCCATTTTTAGCTACTGCAACATTAATTACATATCTTCTTAGTGATAAACTATTAAGTATATTAAATGGATTAATTTATGGCTAAAAGCAAAAGATATATTTTAGATATTTTTGCTAATAGATTTTTTACCTATTTTATTCCATTTTTTATTATTATCTCTATGGTATTTATTATTAGGCTCTCTGTCCTCTCTTCAAAAATAAATTTAACATTTATGGAACTATCTACCCTTTTTTACTACTCTTTGCCAGAAATCTTCTTCTTTACCATTCCTTTAGTATTTATAGCATCCCTAATTACTACACTATCTAAATTATCAGAGAGTAATGAGATAATTGCTCTATTTACACTTGGAATAAGACCTAA
>JAADEA010000011.1 GCA_013153675.1 Campylobacterota bacterium | reverse complement strand
TTTAAATTTATCCTTTTAAGAGCATTAATATTTGGATTATACTCTAAGATTTGAGCAAATCTCTCCTCAATTAACCAATCAACCTTTTGGGGTAAAAACTCTAAGACTATTGCAGTATGGATAATATCTCCAAGAGCTGAGAGTCTAACTATAATATCCAAACTATTCACTCTTTTTAAATCTATTGTGAAATAGATACCATTTAGAGATATCCTTTTTTATCTGCTCCTCAATCACCCTCACTTGCCTCTTAACCCCCTCTTTTATATCATCTACATAAAAAGAGTCCACAAAGCTCATTATATATTTCTCATCCTTTTTTTCTAAAAATGTAATAACTACTGGTAGATTAAATTTTTTAGCCAAAACCATAGCCGCATCGGTATGTCTAATATTTTGTCCAAAAAATGAGACCTCAACCCCTTTATTATCTCCAGGATACTGGTCTACTAAAATCCCTAAGCTTTTTTTGCTCTTAAGAGTCTTAATTAAATTTTTAACCCCTTCTCTTCTATCATATAGAGTAACTCCAAATCGTGTTCTGCTTCTTTCAATTAAATCATTAAATCTCTTTAGGGTGAGCTTTCTTACAACCGCATCTATTGGAGTAACAAAAGCAGCCATAATTGTTGGAGTCAATTCCCAATTTCCATAGTGAGCAGTTATAAAAATGGCATTTTTACTCTCTTTTAATACCTTATCTACCATCTCTTTATTTTTAAACTCAACTCTTTTAGCAAGCTCCTCTTTAGAGATATCAAAATTATCAACCATATCAAATAGATTATCTACAAAGTTATAATAAAACCTTTTCTCAATCTCTTTATCATATTTCCCATTTAATATCTCAATATTTTTTTGCACAATTTTTTTGCGTTTAGTTGGTAAGATATAGAGCAAAAAAGCTACCCCTCTTTTAAGATACTCTCTTAAAAATTGGGGGCTCTTTTTTACCAAAAAGATAAAAAATATAAAGAGATAATATAAGAAGTTTTCCAACTATAACCTTTATCTTAAAATCGTATAATTATACCTAAATTTACTAAAGGGATTAAATGTGGCAATTTTTTAAAGAGTATCTCCCATTCTATAAAAATTACAAAAAAGAGATTATCTTTGCAACCATTGGGATGATTTTAGTATCAATTGCCACAGCTCTAATTGCTTATTTAATAAAACCGGTCTTAGATGAGATATTTATTAAAAAAGATGAGACCCTCTTATATACTCTTCCCCTACTTATTATATTTGTATATTTTCTAAAAGGGTTTGGAAGATTTACTCAAGAGTATTTTGTAAGCTTTATTGGAGAAGATATTATAAGAGAGCTTAGGAATAGATTTTTATCCCATATCTTAAGATTTGATATAGACTACTTTAAAAATATCCACTCAGGAGAGCTAATTAGTAGAGTAGTTAATGATATAAATAGAATTCAGCTAGCAATTAGTCACAACTTAGCCGCCCTTATTAGAGATACTCTAATGGCCATATTTCTACTTGGTGTAGTTATCTATCAAAATCCAAAACTTGCTCTATTTACCCTCATTACTCTGCCCTTAATGGTTATTCCAATTAGATTTATCTCTAAAAAGCTAAAAAGACTCTCAAAGGAGTCTCAAAAAAAGACCGCCTTTTTAAATACCCATCTAAGTGAGATTTTTAAAAACATAGAGACAATAAAAGCTTATAATGCTAAAGAGTATGAGCTAAATAAGTTTAAAAATCTAAACCAAACCTATCTAAATACAAATATAAAGATAGTAAAAAATAGAGCTCTTTTAAACCCTCTTTTAGAGACTCTAAATGCCATTATGGCCGCAATTGTAATAGTTGTTGGAGGAAGAGAGGTAATTGAGGGAAGGATGAGCGTTGGAGCCTTTTTTTCATTTATGACAGCTCTTTTTATGATGGCTGACCCAATTAGAAGAATCTCTACAACTTATTCAAATCTTCAAGATGCAGTTGGGGCAAATGAGAGGTTAAAAGAGATATTTAATAAACTCCCTTCAATTAACTCAGGCAACAAAGCTCTAGAGTCTATAAATAATATAGAGTTTGAGAATGTAACTCTAAAATATAAAGATAAAATAGCCCTAAAGAATATCAACTATAGGGTCTCAAAACCAAAAATTGTAGGAGTGGTAGGAGATAGTGGAGGAGGAAAAAGCTCATTTATCTCTTTACTTTTAAGATTTTATGACCCCAGTTATGGTAGAATATTATTTGATAAAATCGATATAAAAGAGTTAAAAATTGAAGATTTAAGAGAAAAAATTGCCTATATCCCTCAAAATATCCATATCTTTAATGATACAATAGCTAAAAATATCGCATATGGAAAAGAGGTTGATAGAAAAAAGCTATTTAGAGTTTTAAAAGAGGCAAACCTAATTGAGTTTGTTAACTCTTTAAAAGATAAAGAAGAGACGATACTAAATGAGGGTGGAAGCAATCTAAGCGGAGGCCAAAGGCAAAGAGTTGCTATTGCAAGAGCTCTTTATAAAAATCCAGATATTTTAATTTTGGATGAGGCAACAAGTGCATTAGATAATGAGAGTGAAAAGGCAGTTATGGATACTATCTTAAGATTAAAAGATAAAATTATCTTTATAGTAGCTCACCGCCTCTCAACAATCAAGAGTGCAGATGAGATTTTAGTGTTTAAAGATGGGCAAATTGTTTGTCAAGGTAGCAAAGAGGAGCTGTTAAGTAGTTGTAAAGAGTTTCAAAAACTATATAAAGGGAGATAATGGAAAAGATATTAAATATTATAAAAAGGTATCAAACTTCAGTTTTAATAGTAGTTGCTTTTATATTTAGTTTAACTATTCATCTAATGTGGCAGTTTGTATTTGGAGATAATCCACTCTACTATTGGAATGGAACCTTAATGATAAATACAAATGATGGATACTACTTTGCAAGTGGAGTTCAAAAAGAGCTTTATGGAATGCATCAGCCAAATCCATTAGTTCCTTCTATATATGATAGAGGATTGGTATTTGTAACCTATTTTTTGGCAAAATTTTTACCTTTTTCACTAGATACTATTATATTTTATATGCCAGCATTTATATCTAGCTTAGTTGTGATTCCACTAGTTTTAATAGGAAAACTATATAATAAGCCTCTTTGGGGATTTTTTAGTGCCTTAGTAGCCTCTATTGCTTGGAGCTATTATAATAGAACATTAGTTGGCTATTATGATACAGATATGTTTGCTTTAATATTGCCAGTGTTTATATTATACTTCTTTTTAAAGAGTATAAAGAGCTTCAATTTAAGAGATACTCTAATTGCTTCGCTATTAATTACTCTTTATGGATTTTTATATATACCGGGCAAAGTGGTGGCATATGCCTTGGGATTTATCTATATCTTTTATCTAATTTATCTCTACTTTATAGAGAAAAAAGATAAAGAGCTTCTATTAAAATTTGCTATATTGGTTTTAGTGGCTCTCTCAAGTTTCTATATGCCAATTTTTATAGAGACGATATTTAAATCTATTTTATTAATAGGGATATATTTTCTTTTATCCAAAAAGAGTTTTCCTACTAAGTCTCTTTTTATTGCATCTATTGTTGCATTTTTATACTTCTTTATCTCTACTGATGCACTTTTAAGTATCTATAATAGAGTAGTTGGATATACAGCAACTGGAACCTCAAAAGAGGGATTACACTTCTTTCAAGTACTTCAAACGGTTAGTGAAGCAACTGGAATTCCAATCTTTCCAGATGGAAGTGGGAGAAGTAATGTAGCATATAGAGTTATTGGCTCAACAGCTGGATTTTTAATCTTTATTGCAGGATATATTCTTTTAATAGTTAGACATAAAGAGTTTATCTTAGCTCTTCCACTAGTTGCTATTGGGCTATTTGCTCACTGGGGAGGACTTAGATTTACTATATATGCAGTTCCAATTGCAGCATTAAGTTCAATATATTTAATATGTCAAGTAGCAAACTATCTATTTAGCAACTCTAAAAGAGAGACTCTATTTAAGTATGGATTTATTATTTTAGCTACTATAGGACTCTTATATCCTAATATTGCCCATACCCTAAAATATAATCCAGGGGTAGTATTTAATAGATATGAGGTAGAGGATTTAGTTAAATTAAACACTATATCAAATCCCAAAGATTATACTCTAACTTGGTGGGATTATGGATATCCAATCTGGTACTATAGCGATACTATAAGCTTAATAGATGGAGGAAAACATAATGAAGATAACTTTATTATCTCTAAGATTTTTCTCTCAACTTCTCCTCTATTTGCAGCCAACTTTTCAAGAGTTGCAGTAGAGAAGTTTGCCCAATCAGCTAAGAGTTATCAAGAGTATAAAAAGAGAGGAGAGAATGAAGAAGATATTCCAGAAGAGTTTAAATTAATTAATAATGGAGAAGTTACCCACAGCGGCACTGGCCCTATTATTAAAGCCCTACTTAGAGTTAACCA
>JAADEA010000131.1 GCA_013153675.1 Campylobacterota bacterium | reverse complement strand
TAAATAGGGCAGATACCCCTCTTTTAGAGATTGTTAGTGAACCTGATATGAGAAGCAGTGATGAGGCTGTTGAATATTTAAAAAAGCTTCATTCAATTGTAAGATATATTGATATTTCTGATGCAAATATGCAAGAGGGCTCTTTTAGATGTGATGTAAATATCTCTATTCGTCCAAAAGGATCAAAAGAGTTTGGAACAAGAGTAGAGATTAAAAATATTAACTCATTTAGATTTGTAAAACAGGCAATTGAGTATGAGTTTGAGCGCCAAGTAGAAGCATATGAAGATGGTGTATATGATAAAGAGGTGATTCAAGAGACAAGATTATTTGATGTGAATAAGGGAATTACTAAATCTATGAGAGGAAAGGAAGATAGTGCTGATTATAGATATTTTCCTGATCCAGACCTTTTAGTGGTAATTACACCTAATGAACTTTTAGAAGAGGCAAAGGATATTCCAGAGCTTCCTGATGAAAAGGTGGCAAGATATGTAAATGAGTTAAAAATTAAAAAAGATGATGCCCTAATTATTACTGCTCAAAAGGAGTTAGCAGATTTTTTTGAAGAGGTAGTAAAAGAGGGAGTTAATCCTCAAAGTGGTGCTAATTGGTTAAATTCTGAGCTTATGGGAAGATTAAAGAAATTATCTTTAGATATTACTTCATCTTTAGTATCTCCAAAAGAGCTTGCCTTTTTAATAAAAAGAGTAGAGGATGGAACTATCTCAGGAAAAGGTGGGAAAGAGATATTAGATTATATTTTTGATAATGAGTTAAAAGAGATAGATATTGATTCATTAATAGATAAACTTGGTTTAAAACAGTTAAGTGATGAGAGTGCTATTGAGAAATTGGTAGATGAAGTATTGAGTGCAAATGAAGATAAAGTGCAAGAGTATAAAAATGGTAAAGTAAAGCTTTTTGGATTTTTTGTAGGACAGGTAATGAAAGCAAGCAAAGGCTCTGCTAATCCAGCTAAAGTGAATGAGATATTAAAAAAGCGTCTTGAGTCGTGAAAAAACTTTTACAAAAGTATCTAATCTCTTTTGCCTACTTTTTAGAGAGTAGTGATAGATATATAAAATTTAAGAGGTTTATCTATAACCTCTTAAATAATGATGATTATCCTTTAAAAAGATATTTTGATATTTTTATGATCTTTTTAGTTTTTAGTAGTGTTGCTATCTTAATTGATGAAGTTCACCATCCAATTGCTAAGGCTCTGTTGTGGTATGATCAATATTTCGTTACAGGTGTATTTTTAATTGAATATTTTTTAAGGTTATGGGTATATAACGATATTCACAAAATTATTATTAACCATTATGAAGAGAGTCAATTTTTTAATAGAGAATTTTCAATTAAGAGTGTATTGTTAGAGATTTTACGCAAAAAGTGGGAGTTTATTACTCTGCCTTCTTCTATTATTGATTTAATTGCAATATTGCCAAGTTATAGAGAAGTTAGGATTTTAAGGGTATTTATTATCTTTAGAATTTTTAAAATGCTTAGATATAGCAAAAGTTTAGGGCAATTTTTTGATATTTTGAAAAATAAGAGGGTAGAGTTATATACTCTTTTTATCTTGCTTGTATTTGTAGTATTGGTCTCTTCTGTAATGATATATGTATTTGAGGGGAATGGAAAAAATCCAAATATTAAATCTCTATTTGATGCTATATATTGGTCTTTAGTTACTATTACTACTGTTGGATATGGGGATATCTCTCCAGTTACTACTGAGGGAAGAGTTGTTTCTATGTTTATTATTATAGCTGGAATTGGGTCTATATCATTTTTGACCTCTATTATAGTCTCTGCATTTGAAGAGCAACTTCCAGCTATTAAAGCAAATAGAGTTTTAAATCAGACTAAAAATTTAAAATTTATAAATGTAATTTGTGGATATGGAAAAATTGGTCAATTAATTGCAAGAAAATTTAAAGAGCAACAAGAGGAGTTTTTGGTTATTGAAAGTGATCCTCAAAAGGTAGAAAAGGCAGAGATTGATGGAGTAAGAGTCTTAAAGGCAGATGCTACAAAGAGTGCTACTTTTATGAAAATTGATATTTGTAATAGGGTAAAATCTATTATAGCAGTAACTCATGATGATATTACAAATATATTTATTACAATTAATGCCAGAAGCCTTTGTAAAGATGTGGAAATTATTGCAAGATGCAGTGATAACTCTTTAGTAAAGAAGTTAGAGTTAGCTGGAGCAAATCATATAATTGTGCCAGAAGAGATGGCAGCTATGATGGGGGCTGTATATATTGGGCAACCTGTTGCATTTGATGCTTTGCAAGCAATTTTAGCTCATAAGAGAAATGCAAGAGTTGATGAGATAGAGGTAAAACTTGGTTCTTTTTTAGATGGAGCAAGATTAAGAGATGTGGATTTTTTAGGAGGAAAAATCTCTTTAATTGCAGTTTTAAAAAATAAGGCAATTTGTGATAAAAAGGTATGTTATAAGGTGGAATTTTTTCCAGATAAAGATTATGTTTTAGAAAGTGGTGATATATTGGTAGTGATGGGTTATTCTATTGCTATTTTAGATTTTAAAGCAAGGGTAGAGTCAAGTGTTAAACTTAAGAAAAAAAGATAAAAGTATCTTAATATTTGGATATGGCTCTATTGGTAAAAAGGTATATGAGCGTTTAAGTCAAGAGTATGAGGATATATTAATCTTAGAAAATAATTTGGAAAATATAAAAAAGGCAAAAAGAGATAATATAGATAGGATTAAATTTATAGATATAATGAAAGAGAGTGAGATTGAAAAGTTAGAGATAGAAAAGAAGATAATTTTTTGCGCCATGAATGATATGGCAATGAATATATTTTTAGTTTTGGCTATTAGATCTATTAATAAAGATGTAACAGTTATTTCAGTTTCAACCTCTTTAGAAAATAGTAAAAAACTAAAATTTGTAGGTGCCACAAAGGTGATAGATATATATGAAGCAAGTGCCCATAGAGTTGTAGATATTGTTTTAAGACCTGCTGTAACTCATGTATTAGATGAGATTATCTATTATAGTAAAGATTTTAAGATTGAAGAGGTAGAGTTGCCTCCAAATGCCCCTATAAATGGAAAGTATGTGGAAGATATAGATTTTGAAGAGTTTAATTTAAAACTACTTGGTATTTTAGATAGAGAGCTTAGTGATAATTTTATTTTTGTAACAAGAGGTATAAATCATAAATTTGATGCTGGTGATATTTTGGTTTTATTAGGAAGGAAAAAAGATCTAAATAGATTTATTAAATATCTCTATGGAATTAAGGAAGAGTAGATGAAATTAGCAATTATAGGAGCTGGAAAGTGGGGAATGGCATTAAGACATGCATTTAGCATTAAAAATAGTGTATATATTACCTCTTTGCATAAGAGAGATATAGATGGATTTATTCCAATAGAAGAGGCATTAAGTTTTGAATATATTATTATGACAATACCAGCACAATTTGTAAGAGATTTTTTAAATAGATATTTTAAATATAAAGGACAAAAGATATTAGTAGCGGCAAAAGGAATAGAGATAAAAAGTGGAGCCTTTTTAAATGAGGTATATGAAGAATTTTTGCCAAAAGAGAATTTAGCCTATCTATCTGGTCCATCATTTGCAGCTGAGGTGATGAAGTCTCTTCCTACTGCTTTAGTAGTTAGCTCTTTAAATAAAAAACTTTCTCAAAAGTTTGTTGATGCTATGCCTCCTTTTATAAAGGGGTATATAGATGATGATATAATTGGTGCAGAGGTAGGTGGAGCATATAAAAATGTAATTGCAATAGCTGCTGGTATTTGTGATGGCTTAGAGCTTGGAAATAATGCAAGAGCTGCTCTTATCTCAAGAGGACTTGTAGAGATGAGTAGATTTGGAGTATATTTTGGGGCGAAATTAGAGACTTTTTTATCTCTTGGTGGGGCTGGAGATCTCTTTTTAACTGCAAGTAGTAAGTTATCTCGAAATTATAGAGTGGGATTTGAACTTGCAAAAAAAAGAAAAATTGATGAGATTTTAGAAGAGTTAAAAGAGGTAGCAGAGGGAGTTTGGAGTGTAAAAGCTCTAATGAAGATAGCTAAAGAGAAAAATATCTATCTTCCTATTGCAAGAGAGGTAGATTTAATTATAAAGGGAAAAGATCCAAAAGAGAGTTTAATGGATCTTTTAAAAAGAAATTAATTTTTTGATAGTTCATAAGAAGATTTTAGATAATGAGCTCTTATTTCATTTTCTATAATAGAGCAATCTATTAGATGGTCTCTTAATTTATCTTTTTTAATGTTATATTTTATATTGGGGTAGATAAAACATCTTTTAAAATTTTTTTCTCTATTTTCTATAATTTTAAAAAATAGAGTTGGAATTAATATCTTTTTTTCTTTTAATTTTTTAGAAAAGTAGAAATACTTTTTTATTTTTCTTTTGCTCCATCTATATGAATTTTTTATCTTATCTATTGGTTTTTTCCTTAAAAAGTTATTTTTATTACCAAAAATCGCTACTATTGTTACTTTGACTTTTCCTAATTTTTTAGCTAC
>JAADEA010000141.1 GCA_013153675.1 Campylobacterota bacterium | reverse complement strand
TATTATTACCATTTTCATTTACAAGCTCTATATCATAAACTTTTGCTCCAAAACTATTTACAATATTTTCAATCTCCTTCTCTATTGCCATCTTCTCCCTCTTTCTTATTTTCTATTTTTTTAAATAGCTCATCCATTCTATTCATATCTTCTAAAAATGTATCAAATTCAAATGTAAGTTTAGGTGCCCTATACCACCCTTGCGTCTCTTTTACATAATTTTGCAAAAATTTAGATACCTTTGGAAGCCTTTTTAAAATATCTTTTCTATCCTCTTCTTTTACTCCCATTGGATCCAAAAAAACTTTTGCATCATATCTTCCTCGTGAACAAATCACCTCAGTTACAATAAGAGTATTTAATCTATCATCATCTAAATTAGCAAGCGCTTCTGGAATTACCTCTTTTAATATAGACTCAACTCTTTTTCTCTTTACATCACCTCTCATAAAGAAGCCTTCTCCTCTTTTTCAATAAATGCTTCTATAATATCTCCCTCTTTTATATCATTAAAATTCTCAAGCATAATACCACACTCATACCCTTTTTTAACCTCTTTTACATCATCGCTAAATCTCTTAAGAGAGGCAATATTAGTAGTATAAATTACTACACCATTTCTAATAAGTCTTGCTTTTGCATCTTTTTGGATAACTCCATCTATTACAAAACATCCAGCAACTGTTCCAACTTTTGCAATATGGAAAGTTTGTCTCACTTCTGCTTGCCCAATTACCTCTTCTTTTATAATAGGACTCATTAATCCACTTAGCAGTGCTTTAACATCATCAATTAAATCATAAATAATAGAATAAGTCTTAATCTCAATTCCTAACTCTTTTGCTTTATTTTTAACAGCCCCTGTTGGTCTTACATTAAATCCTAAAATAATTGCATGATCACTTGCATCTGCTAACAATACATCGCTTTCACTAATAGCTCCAACACCCTCATGGATAATATCTACTTCTACCTCATCATTTTTTAACTCACCTAAAGCTTTCTTAATAGCCTCTAAACTTCCTTGCACATCAGCTTTGATAATAACTGGTAATTTTTTAATTTTTCCTTGAGCAATAAGTGCACTAAGTTCATCAATAGATATTTTAGTAGTCTTTGATAACTCTTTACTTCTTTTATACTCTTTAATTTTATGAGCTAACTCTTTTGCTTCCTTCTCACTATCCATGGCAACCATAATATCTCCAGCTTGTGGCACTTCATGCAGACCAATTACAGCTGCTGGAGTACTTGGAGGAGCCTCTTTTGCTCTCTTTCCATTATCTAATATAATACCCCTTACTCTTCCATAAGTTGTTCCTACAATTACACTATCTCCAACTTTTAATGTTCCATTCTTAACAATAATATTAGCTACTGGTCCAAGCCCTTTTTCTAAAGAGCTCTCTAATACAATAGCCTTAGCCTTTCTTGTAGGATCAGCTTTTAGCTCCATCATCTCAGCTTGCAATAAAATAGTATCTAATAGATCATCAATCCCCTCACCTGTATGGGCAGATACATGAACAAACTCATAATCTCCACCCCATTCAACTGGAACAATTCCCATCTCAGCCAATTGAGATTTTACATTATCTGGATTTGCTGTTGGCTTATCTATTTTATTAATAGCAAATATCATAGGTACATTTGCAGCTTTTGCATGAGAGATTGACTCTTTTGTTTGAGGCATTACTCCATCATCTGCCGCAACTACAATAATAGCAATATCTGTAGCTTGTGCCCCTCTTGCCCTCATTTGAGTAAATGCTGAGTGTCCTGGAGTATCAATAAAAGTAATCTTTTTACCATCTTTTTCTACTTGATATGCTCCTACATGCTGAGTAATACCACCTGCTTCTTTTTGAGCAACTTTTGTCTCTCTAATTTTATCTAATAAAGAGGTTTTACCATGGTCAACATGCCCCATTACAGTAATTACTGGTGGTCTTTCAACCTCTTTTTGATTTGGAATAGCATCATATTTTGCCACATAGTCAAGCTCTTCCCATGGATTTACAACCTCAACTTCTACTCCATACTCTTCAGCTAATATCTCTATACTATCTTTATCTAAAAAGTCATTTTTAGATAGAGTTACACCTAAATTCTCTAATGTTTCAATTACTTCACTCTCACTTTTACCAATCTTTTGTGCAAACTCATATACTCTAATCTCCTCAGGAATAGATATCTTTTTAAGCTCCTCTTGTTTTGCCTTTTTCTTTTTCTTCTTTTTCTTAGATCTTGTTGGCTGATTTTGAAAAGCTTGGATTCTACTATTTCTTACTACATTACTTTTAGCTTTTCTTTTCTCTTCTTCTGCTCTTCTTTGCTCCTCTTTTTCTTGTTCTTCTAATAAAATCTTATCACTTAAATCTAATAATACAACTTCCTCTTCTTCATAAATCTCTCTACTATTGCCAAGTTCTCTATCTCCAATATCGATCTTTTCACCACTTACTTTTGCTTTAGGAGCTGCCTTTTTCTTCTCTTTTTTAATCTCTTTCTTAGAAGGACTACTCTCTTTTGTCTCTTTTTTAATCTTTTCTTCTTTAATAGTTAAAGGCTCTTTTTTGACCTCTTTTACTTCCTCTTTTTTTATCTCTTGAGTTTTTGGAGCTTCTTCTTTTTTTGCCTTTTTAATAATAGTAATACCACCTCTTTTTCTTGGTCTTCTCCTAATTTCTGTAGGCTCTTTAGCTCTTGTTTTTTTAGACTCTGTTGCTCTTTTAGGAGGCTCTTTTTCTTTCTCTTCTTTTTGAGGCTCTTTTTTCTCCTCTTTTACAACCTCAGTTTTACTTTTTTGCTCTTTAGCCTCTTCTACTTTTTTACTATCTTGCAACTCTTTACTTTTATCCTCTTTATCTATATCACTTTGGCTCTCTTTCTTTTGTAAAGAGGGAGGAATAGTTCCTTCAATAATATATCTATTTAAAATCTCAGCCTCCTCAAGACTTAAAGAGCTATTAGCTGCTTTTACATTAAAGCCAAGCTCTCTCGCTTTTTCTAATACCTCTTTTGAAGATAGAGCAGTCTCTTCGGCAATCTCTTTAATCCTAACTCTCATTACTTAAATACTCCTTTATAGTATCAATCAAATTATCTTTTTTAACTTTCAATCTTTTTGCAACCCTATCAAGATTTTTATCAATCTTTATACACTCATAACATAAATAAAAGCTTCTCCCTTTTCCTTGATAAGTTATAACTATATTATCTATCTTTTGCAACCTTATTAATCTATCTTGATAGTCTCGCTTGCGGCACGCTACACACATTCTTACGGCTCTATTACTTTTCATCGCAATTATATCACAAAAAGCTAACTCTTACTTAGCACTCCATAGTTATCTAAATCTGTAACCAATATTCTAAATTGAGGAAATTTTTCTCTTAACTTTTGGGCTATTTTAGGAGCATCTTTTTCATAAGCAAGAGTAAAAAATGTAGAACCACTTCCAGATAGAGTACTCATTAAAGCACCATTATCTAATGAAATCTTTTGAACATCATAAAGTTCTGGCATAAGAGCCATACGCCTATCTTGATGCAATTTATCTTTAGCAGCAATCCTTAAAAGATCCCAAGACTCACTCATAAACAAAGCTGTCATATAAGCTGCTCTTGATAGAGAATATACCACCTCATCTCTATGATAATATTTAGGAAGAGCTCCTCTTGAGCGATTTGTAGATATTGTTTTATTTGGAATAGTTAATACTGCTTTTAAAAAAGAGGGTAATCTCCACTTTTTGCTATAAACTTTTCCATCTTCCACACAAGCTACATTAAATCCACCCATTACAGCCGGTGTAATATTATCTGGATGATGTTCATATTTAAGCGCCAAATTTAAAATTTTTCTTTTATTATATTCAACTCCTGCTGCCACATGAGCAGCCGTAATTGCTGCTACAATAACTGCTGAAGAGCTTCCAAGCCCTCTTGATATAGGAATACGATTAAAAAACTCAAATCTAAAATTCTCTTTTTCTTTTCCCGTAATTCTTTTATAATTTTCATTAAAAATATTTAAAAATAGACTATTTTTTTTAATTTTAATAGAGTTTGACCCCTCTCCCTTAGTAGATACACTCAAAAATTTAGATGGCTTTATTACTATTTCATTTCTTAAATTTATAGCAATTCCTAAGGTATCAAACCCAGGACCCAAATTGGCACTTGTAGCAGGCACAGATATATACACAAAACCCCTTTTATAAAGCCCCCATATAATAAGAGGGGGCATAATCTTTTGATACTTTTAGATTATCTATACTCTTTGGCATAAAAAATGAGTTTTTTATCTCATCTTCAAATCTCTTTGTAATTATATTCTCTTTTTCTTTGATAAAATATAATTTTCCCATCCCTTTGATAGGTTTATTACTATTTAACTCAAAAGCTAAAGTTGATAATATCTCAAAATCCTCTATTTGTCTAATTGTCTCTAAAGCTATATATGTTAATTTAATTCCAAGATAGCTTCCTGGTCCATTTACATAAATTACTCTATTTACTTTATATTTTTTAAAAATATTTTTTAAGATAGGAATTAAAGCAGTAGATATTTTCCCATCCAA
>JAADEA010000115.1 GCA_013153675.1 Campylobacterota bacterium | reverse complement strand
TCAAGCTCATCTAAATATACTAAAAGAGTTCTTCTAACCCCATATCTATCTTCTAAATTAAAAATTCCATCCTCATATAAATTTTTCCATCTCTTTAGATATCTAAGCTTATTTAGTGTCATAATATCTGGATGTTTATGGAGCATATCATATATCTCATAGATAACTCTATCTATCTCTTTTAAATTTGTTGTATATTTTATTCTAATATGAAATTTAATTCTTCTACCAATTACCCTTTTTGTCCAATTTTTAATATAATCATTTACAAGTTTTGAGTTAGGAATAGTAACCATAGCATTATCAAAAGTTCTAATCTTCGTTGAGGTTAATCCCACCTCTGTTACAAATCCTTCCACATCTCTTGTCTCAATCCAATCTCCCTGTCTAAAAGCATCTTCACTTACAAGTCTAATTGAATCAAAAAAGTTTGTTAATGTATCTTTTGCAGCCAATCCTAAAATAGCACCACCAATTCCCAAAGATGTAATAAGTGCTGTAAGATCAACTCCCAACTTAGATAAAATAATAAATATTACTGCAATTGTCAATATAATCTTTGCAATATTTAAAAATAGATTAAATAGCTCCTTTCTACTACTTGCCTCTTTATTAATTTTTGAAGAGATCAAACTATATAACAAAAATTTAATAACTTCATATACAAACCAAAAAATGGTTATAGTATATAGGGTAAAAAATAGAAAACTAATTAGTTGATGTTTAATAAATAAATTTAAAATTAAATTTGCAATCCAAAACCAATATAGATAATCTATTGGTTTTAAAAGCTTATCGAGTCTAAAATATAGTAGTTTATAAAAGTTATCTCTTCTTTTTAAAAAAAGATAAAACTTTACTACCCTCTTTAGAGAGTGAAAAAATAGCCTGCTTATTAAAAAAGCTACAAATATAATTATTAAACTCAAAATTGCCTTGCCTGGCAAAGTATGAAAAAATATATAAATATCTGCCCACTTAATATTAAAGTTGCTATTTAAATAATTTAATAACTTTTCCATACCATAAATTGTAGCCAATTTAGATAAATTTAAAAGTAATTGAAATATGAAAGGATTAAATTATTTTAAAAATGTATAATAAATGTTTATAGGGAATTAAAAGAAAAGGAGGAGAGATGAAGAGTGAGGAAAATGGAAAAATTGAGGTGAGTGAGGAGGATCTTCATAAAGAAGAAGAGTTAATTGAAAAATTAGAGGGTCAAAGAATTATTGATCCAAAATCAAAAGTAGGATGGTTAATTGCAATTATTGCCTTTTTGTGGTCTTTATATCAATTAGCAGTTGTAATTATTCCTGTTAATAGCGTATATATAAGATCTGTTCACTTAGCATTTGGTATTGCTCTTGCATTTTTAATGTATCCATTAATCCACAATAAAAAACTTATGTATAAAGTTCCCTGGTATGATTATATTATTGCAATAGTAGCTGCCATTGGAGCTTTATATATTGCATATAATTATGGTGCCCTTGCTAATAGAAGCGGTGCTTGGCTTCCTATTGATATAGTATTTGGAGTAGTATTTATTATACTCTTAATAGAGGCTTCAAGAAGAGTTTTAGGATTAGCACTTGGAATTATTGCTCTTGTATTTTTAGCATATGACTATTTTGGTCCATATATGCCAGATTTAATTGCTCATAAAGGAGCAAGTATAAATAAAATTATTGGACAGATGTACTTAACTACTGAAGGAATTTTTGGAGTTCCTCTTGGAGTATCTGCAAATTATGTATTTTTATTTGTTCTATTTGGAGCTTTGCTTGAAAGAGCTGGTGCTGGAGCATATTTTATAAACTTAGCCTATGCACTTCTTGGAAAATATGATGGTGGTCCAGCAAAAGCATCTGTTGCTGCTTCTGGAATGATGGGAATTATCTCAGGTTCTTCAATAGCAAATACAGTAACAACAGGAACATTTACAATTCCTCTTATGAAAAGACTTGGTTTCCCTCCACACAAAGCAGCATCAGTTGAGGTTGCAGCATCAACAAATGGTCAGTTAATGCCTCCAATTATGGGAGCAGCTGCCTTTATTATTGCAGAATTTTTAGGACTTAGTTATACAGATGTAATTATTACAGCAGCAATTCCAGCCTTTGCAAGCTATTTTGCCCTATTTTATATAGTTCATCTTGAGGCAAAAAAATTGGGAATTAGAGGAGAGGATCCTTCAAAATTACCAAAAGCATGGGATGTCTTTAAAAAAGGAATTCACTATTTAATTCCTATCTTCTTTTTAATGTATACCTTAATTGTTCTTAGACAATCTCCTCAAAGAGCCGCTTTTTATGCCATTATTTTCCTTTTACTTATTATGGTGGTTCAGCATCCAATTAAAGCTATTTTAAATAAAGAGAAATTAACAAAAGAGATATTATTAAAAGGCTTTAAAGATATTTGGGAAGGAATGGTAGCTGGCGCTAAAAATATGGTTCCAATTGCAATTGCTACTGCTCTTGCTGGAATAGTAGTTGGTTCAGTTACTCTAACTGGAATTGGACTTATATTAGCTGAGGTAATTGACCAATTGGCAAATGGAAATATTATTTTAGTTCTTCTATTTACAGCTATTGTATCTTTAATTTTAGGAATGGGGCTTCCAACTACTGCAAACTATATTGTAATGGCATCTCTAACTGCCCCTGTAATTATGCATTTAGCTGGAAATTTAAATATTTTAATTCCAACAATAGCAGCTCATCTATTTGTATTTTATTTTGGAATATTAGCTGATGATACACCACCTGTTGGAATGGCAGCCTATGCAGCAGCTGGTATTGCAAAAGCAGATCCAATTAAAACTGGACTTCAAGGGTTTAGTTATGATATAAGAACAGCAATATTGCCATTTATGTTCTTTTTTAATACAAAATTATTATTAATTGGTGGTATTACAGGAAGTGATATAAATGATCCAAACAATTGGCAATGGATTACAAATCCATTTGAAATAGCTCTTATTTTTATTACAGCTGTAATTGGTATGTTTGCATTTACATCAGCTACTCAAGGATACTTCTTAACTAAAGCAAATATTATTGAAAGATTGCTATTCTTAGCAGTAGTACCATTTATGATGATTCCAAATATTACAGCAAAATATCTTGGATATGGAAATGAATATCTATCTTATGCAATTGGATTTGCAATAGTAATTGCTCTATACTTCTTACATAAAGCAAAAATTAAAAGAGATGGAGGAAGATGGAGTCAAAAGGGAATTATCCCTGTTTAAGAGACTCCCTCTCTCTCCTTACCCATTTAAAAAATAATCTATTAGGCTCTAAAAAAGATGGTATCTCTTTATTAAACAGAATATAATCCTTTAATATCTCTCCTAATAATGGAGCAAATACAAATCCTCTACCTCCCAAACCACCTAAAATATATAGATCTTTATAGTATAAAAAAGGAGCCTTTTGACCATGAATAATATTTGGATATTTCTCTAACATTAAAGAGCTATCTACTACTTTTCCAACCAAAGGAAAATAATCTCTACTACTACTTCTAAAACCACAATATAATTTTTTTAATCTTAATTCTTTTTTTAAAATAGCCTTTGCTTCTTGCTCCATACTACTTAATGGATTACCATCACAATATAAACATCCCATTTTGCCTCTTATATGTGTAGCCCCTATTTTTAAATAACCATCTCTTACAGAAGAGATTGAAAATTTTTGATGAAAAGAGTAAGCTAAACTAAAGTTAGCAAAATAATCTCCTCTGCTTCCCCAAATTTTACCTATTCCCATATATCTTAAATCTGCTAAATTATTTTCATATCCAGTTGATAAAATTACCTTTTTTGCTTTTATCTTATCTCCTATTTGCCAATACTCTTTTCTTTTTATAATTGATTTAACATCTAATTGGACTCTATCAACACCCTCTAATAAAGCTTCACATAAAGCTTGGGTATTAGAGATATCTCCTCCTCTTTCAAATATAAATGCTCCAACATCAATATTAAATCCTAAATTTTTTAATTTATTACTATCTACAATCTCAAATGGTTCTGGCATATAGGAGCTATACTCATTAAAATAGCTATAATCTCTACTATCTTTTGCAGCTCTTATAATAGGGCTATTAATAAAATATGAAGAGAAATTTTTTAAATAAAAATTGGTAGCATATAAAAAGGCTCTATTAGTAAACTCTAAAAGCAAAGATTTTTTTCCAAGCTTTGGAGAGATAAAAGCTCCAGCAGCTCCACTACCCCCAGTAGCTGCTATTTTGCTTCTATCTATATTTAAAACTTTTACTCCCTCTTTTTTTAGATAAAAAGAGATTATACTACCCCCAATTCCACTTCCAATAACTGCAATATCATATATCATTAAATTGATATCTCTTTAATATCTGCAATACTTCTAAACTCCTTATAGATAGAGCCAATTAAATTTAATCTATTCTCTCTAATGCTCTTATCATCTACATTTACCATTACATTATCAAAGAATTTTTCCAAATCATCTTTTAGACTAAAGAGAGCATTTAATTTCTCTTCATAACTACTAAATTTTTTTGATTTAATCTCTAAAAATTTTTTATATAAAACTCTCTCTTCTTCTTTTTCAAAAAGCTTCTCATCTACTCTTAAATTGCTATTTAAATCTATA
>JAADEA010000088.1 GCA_013153675.1 Campylobacterota bacterium | reverse complement strand
GTCATAATCAATATAAAGAAAAAGCTGGAATTTTAATCTTCTCAAAACCCTTTGATGCAGAATTTATAGAAAATAGTAATCCACCAAAACTTATTATAAATGAGGTAATGTATCATGAAACTACAACAGGAACACAAAATGATGAGTTTATTGAGTTATATGCTAAAAGTAGTGGAAACTTAAAAGGATATATTATTAGTGATCAAGATTGTAACTATTATGAGTTTCCAGATTGCCAAGTTCAAGAGGGCGATTATATTATTTTTCATACAGGAAAAGGAAGTAATAGTTGTAGTGGAAATATAAAGCACTTCTATCAAGGAGTCTCTCAATATTTTAATAACGATAAAGATGATATTTTATTAATAGCTCCAAAACTTGATGTAACTACCACTACAAATAGTTCATCTTGTGGAAAAGAGACATTTAATGGAGAACCAGCTGATTATATCTCTTATGGATCATTAGGAGGAAATGTAGATGAAATTCCGACAAGCCTCAAGGGAGTGACTCTTCAATGGGATTATGATAAAGCTAACGAGCTTGATAATGCTAAAGCAGGAGTCTCTGTGGCTTTAACTCCAAATGCAAAAGATAGTAATAAAGCAGCTTGTTGGGAGTTTAGTGCCAGTGGTAATGGAGCTGACAATGGATGTGAAAATTATATGCCAACAAGAGATACAAATCCTAATGATTCTCAAACAAATTCAATTGGCGCAAGCAATACTGCTCTTCCTAATATGAGCATAACTAAAAGTTCCATTGTATTAAGTGACCCTGTTAATAATGAATCTAACCCAAAAAGAATCCCTGGAGCCATTATTAGATATTGCTTTGTTGTAGATAATAGAGGTGATGGAGATGCTTTAGACGTAAAAATCAAAGATACTCTCGAAGGTGATAATAGAGAAAAATTAATCTATAAAAAGAGTGGAAGTGTTATACAAAGTATCTCACAAGAGTGTGATTGTGCAAAAATAGATACAAAAAATGGCACAATAAATGATAAAGAGGTAGAAATTAATATTGGCACTCTAAAAGGAACAAGCAATAGAGCTCAATCAAGAGCTTGTGCTTATATAGAAGCAGAAATTGAATAGATAAAAAGGAAGCAAAATTAGCTTCCTTTTTTCTCTTTTAGAGCCTTTGCTACTGTTGCTCCAATATCTGCTGGAGATTTAACTACATATACTCCAGCCTCTTCAAGGGCTGCCATCTTCTCTGCTGCAGTTCCTTTACTACCACTAATAATTGCACCCGCATGCCCCATTCTTTTACCTTTTGGAGCAGTTTGTCCAGCAATAAAAGCAATTACTGGTTTTGTAATTTGTTCTTTTATAAGTTTTGCTGCTTGAATTTCAAGATCTCCACCAATTTCCCCAATCATAACAATTGCTTCAGTCTCATCATCTGCTTCAAACATAGGAAGAAGTTGCTTATAACTTAATCCAATAATTGGATCCCCTCCAATTCCAACTGCAGTAGTAATTCCAAGCCCCTCTTTTACAACTTGGTTACTTGCTTCATAAGTTAATGTTCCAGATTTAGAGATAAGCCCCACATTTCCTTTTTTGAAAATAAATCCTGGCATAATTCCAATTTTACACTCTTCAGCTGTAATAATTCCAGGACAGTTTGGACCAATTGTATTCATTCCTCTCTTTTGAGCATAATGTTTTGCCATCATCATATCTTTAACTGGTGCACCTTCTGTAATAATTACAGCAAGCTCAATTCCAGCATCAGCTGCCTCCATTACTGCATCTGCAACAAATGCAGGTGGAACAAAAATCATACTAACAGTAGCACCTGTTGCTTTTACTGCATCTTCTACTGTATTAAAAACAGGTTTTCCAAGATGAGTCATACCACCTTTATTTGGAGTAACTCCTCCTACAATTTGAGTACCATAAGCCATACACTGCTCTGCATGGAAAGTTCCCTCTTTACCAGTAAACCCTTGAACAATAACTTTTGTATCTTTATTTACTAAAATACTCATTAAGCCTCTCCTTTCGCTGCAGCAACAGCCTTTTTAGCTCCATCTGCCAAATCAGTTGCAGCAATAATATTTTTAATATTTGCATTTCTTAAAATCTCAGCTGCTTCAGCTGCATTTGTTCCATCAAGTCTTACAATCACCGGTACATTTACCTCAACTTTTTCGGTAGCTTGCAAGATTCCATTAGCAATTCTATCGCATCTAACAATTCCACCAAAAATATTTACAAAGATACTCTTTACATTTGGATCACTAAGAATTATCTCAAATCCTTTAGCAACAGTATCTGGATTTGCTCCACCACCTACATCTAAAAAGTTTGCAGGCTCTCCACCTTCATGTTTAATAATATCCATTGTAGCCATTGCAAGTCCAGCACCATTTACCATACATCCAACATTTCCATCAAGTTTAATATAGCTTAGACCATACTTTTTAGCCTCAATCTCAGTTGGCTCTTCCTCATCTAAATCTCTCATCTCTGCAATTTCTGGATGGCGATACAAAGCATTATCATCAAATCCCATCTTTGCATCAAGTGCAAGAAATTTCCCATCACCAGTTTTAATTAATGGGTTAATCTCTATCATTTCAGCATCATTATCCATATAAACATTATAAAGCGCTGTTGCAAATTTTATAAACTCTTTTTGTTCCTCTTTTGGAAGTCCAAGCCCAAAAGCAAGCTTTCTTGCATGGAAAGGTTGAAATCCAATAGTTGGATCAATTGCAACTTTAATAATCTTTTCTGGAGTTTTCTCAGCTACCTCTTCAATCTCCATTCCTCCCTCAGTACTTGCCATCATAACTGGCATCTCAAGAGCTCTATCAAGCACCATTCCAAGATAAAACTCATCTTTTATATCAGCACCCTCTTCAATATAAACTTTTTTAACAACTTTTCCCTCTGGTCCTGTTTGGTGGGTTACTAAAGTCATTCCTAGCATCTCTTCAGCAAGTTTTTCTACCTCATCAAGACTTCTTGCAAGCTTTACTCCTCCTGCTTTTCCACGTCCACCTGCATGAATTTGTGCTTTTACTACCCACAAATTTCCACCAAGCTCTTGAGCAACCTTCTTAGCCTCAGGTCCGCTAAATGCTACTCCCCCTCTTGGTGTTGGCACTCCATATTTTCTAAAAATCTCTTTTGCCTGATATTCATGTATATTCACGGCTACGCTCCTTTTGCGAACTTAATGGAAATATTATAGAAGCTTTTAAGATAAGAACTATTTAAATTGAAAATATTTTTCAAAAAGCAAGAGAGATTGTTTAGATACTACACGATTATTTTTATTATAAAAGAAAAAAATAAAAAGCCCCCTTTATCTAAAAAGAGGAGTTTGATACTTTTAGTAACTATTAAATCTCATTCCTCTTATCTTATAATATCTAAAAGTATCACAATCACTTATCTTACCACTTTTATATCCTCTAATAAACCAATATGTTCTCTCTTTTGAAGTACCATGAGTAAAACTATCTGGAACTACATATCCTTGGAACCTCTTTTGAAGCATATCATCTCCAATTTGGGCTGCAGCATTCATTGCTTCTTCAATATCACCCTCTTCAAGTCTTGCTCTTACATAGTGTGCCCAAATTCCCGCATAACAATCAGCCTGAAGCTCTAAAGGAATTTGAAGCTTATTTACTAAATCTTTTCTACCCATTCTTGCAGCCCTTTGCTGAAGAGATTGAACCTTTTGTAAAATTCCTTGTAAATTTTGAACATGATGTCCAACTTCATGAGCCAATACATAAGCTTGAGCAAAATCACCTGGCGCATTCAATTTTCTTGCAAGTTCATCAAAAAAAGCCAAATCTAAATAGATCTTTTGATCTACTGGGCAATAAAAAGGTCCAACTTGTGCTTTTGCATATCCACATCCACTTCTTGTAACTCCACGATATAAAACTAATATGGCAGGTTTATAATTTGGAATAAGACGGCTCCAAACCTTTTCAGTAGTTCTTTTTACCTTTTTTATAAATATAGCTGTTTTATTATCTGAAATAGAACTTTTTGTTTTAGAAGAGGAGGAGAAAAGTTGAGATATATTTCCTCCTCCAAAATATAAAAAGGCTCCTACTAATAAAATAACCCATCCAAATTTAGTCCTAAGCAGACCTTTAATCAAAGGTAAAAGGTAAAAAAGCCTACTTGCATTAGAGATAGTAGAACCAAATCCTCCACCACCTATACTCTCTTCTCTTCTATCCTCTACATAAGAGCTTTCTCTTTCATCATCCAATCTCATTATTTTTCCTCTTGTTTAAGATAGTCATCAAACCAAAAAGCATTTTTATCTCTTTTATATTTTAACAACTTTCCGCAATCACTCTCCTTAGCAGCTCTATGATATCTAAAATAGATATTATCACTATCCATTCCAAGCACTTCAACTTTTCCACTCTCATGAGACATAACAAACTTTGCTCTACTTGCTATTCCAGCTACATTACATCTTGCCTCATTAAATATCTCATATGCTCTCTCAATTTCTACTGCATAATCTTTATTTCCAACAGTTGGTCTACAAGCAAAAATATAATATGGACTAACTCCAATTTCAACAAGCTTTTTAAATAGCTGAGTCATTACCTCAACACTATCATTTACACCTTTAATCATAGGAGTTTGATTATTAATAATAGCTCCAGCTTTTAAGATCAAATCTACTGCCTCTATTGCTTGAGGGGTAAGTTCTTTTGGATGAGAAAAGTGAGCCATTATATAAATTCTTTTTGATGGAAGAGAATATTTTTTTAACATCTCAATAAACTTCTCATCATCAAGCACCCTATAAGGGTTAAAACTTAGCATCTTTGTTCCAATTCTAATTACACCCACATGATCAATCTCTCTAAGACTCTTTATCAAAGGCTCTATTTTTGATGTAGAAGCAACTAATGGATCTCCTCCAGTAATAAGTACATTTTGAATCTCTTTATGATTTTTTATATATTCAACTGCCTCTTTTAGATCTCTTACTGTATCATCATTGCCTTTTATAAAGAGCCTCTTTCTAAAACAATATCTACAATATGCTCCACAAATATCATTAAATAAAATTAATGCTGTATCTTTATATTTATGCTCAAGCCCTTTGGCTACTGTATATTTTTGCTCATTTGAAGCATCTAAACTCCCCCACTCTTCTAATTCGCTTAAAGATGGAATTACAAGTCTTCTTAATGGATCATTAGGATCATTCCAATCAATTAAAGAGTTATAATAGTCATTACTTCTAAATATATATTTCTTTTCTACCTCTTTTAGCGCCTCTTTCTCCTCATTTGAGAGTTGTTCTATTTGAGATACTTTTGTTAAATATTTTACTCTTTTTTTCATCTGCCTCCTTTTTTAAGGTAATATGGAATAAAAGTTTAACATTTTTATGTGTCAAAATAAACTCTTATTCTTTTATGATAAAATTATTCCCAATTTAAACCCTTGCAAGGATTTTTAATGAGACACTTTTTAACACTTCAAGATTTTACAAAAGATGAACTACTTGAAATGATTGAGTTAGCAAAAAAGATAAAAGCTCAAACAAAGAAAAGAGAGTTTATCCCCTATTTAGAAAAAAAGACTCTTGGAATGATCTTTGAAAAGAGCTCTACAAGAACAAGAGTAAGCTTTGAGGTTGGAATATATCAACTTGGTGGAATTGGTCTATTCTTATCTAAAAATGATCTACAACTTGGAAGAGGAGAACCTATTAAAGATAGCGCAAGGGTAATTAGCTCAATGGTAGATATGATTATGATTAGAACATTTGGACAAGAAAGAATCGAAGAGTTTGCTACCTATTCATCTGTACCTGTTATTAACGGACTAACAGATAAATTTCATCCAGCTCAATTAATGGCGGATTATTTAACAATGATTGAATATAAAAAAGAAAATGGGATTGTAGCATATATTGGAGATGGAAATAATATGGCAAACTCTTGGATAAATCTTGCTTCTATTATGGGATTTGAGCTAAGAGTAGCAACTCCTAAAGGATATGAGCCAGATAGTGATGTAATAGAAGAAGCACTCAAAAGATCAAAAAAGAGCAAAGCAAAAATTATTTTAACTAATGATCCAAAAGAGGCTATAAAAGATGCTGATGTGGTAACTACCGATACATGGGTATCTATGGGACAAGAGGATGAAAAAGAGAAAAGAATCAAAGATTTTCAAGGCTTTATGGTGGATAAAGAGCTCTTTTCATTGGCTAAAGATGATGCAATTGTTCTGCATTGCCTTCCAGCTTATAGGGAATATGAAATTAGCGAAGAGTTATTTGAAGAGCACTCAAAAGAGATCTTTGATGAAGCCGAAAATAGACTACATGCCCAAAAGGGTATAATGGTATGGTTAGATAAACATAGGAGCTAAAGGTGAATTCAACAAATATAGATTTAGAAAAATTTAGCAAATACTCAAAACCTGGTCCAAGATATACAAGTTATCCAACTGCATTAGAGTTTAGTCCAAAATTTAGTTATGATAGATATATTAATCTATTAAAAGAGGAAAATAGACCCCTATCTATCTATATTCACCTGCCATTTTGTAGAAGTGCTTGCTATTTTTGTGGATGTAATGTAGTATTTACATCAAAAGAGGATAAATTAAAAAGATATATTAACTATCTAAAAAAGGAGATAGATCTTCTTGCAAATATTATTGATAGCTCAAGAGAGGTAGTTCAATTTCATTTTGGAGGAGGAACTCCTACCTATTATAGTGCACAAGATTTAGATGAAATTATGACTCATCTAAAAAGCAAATTTACCAATTGGGCAAAAGATGCTGAAATAAGTGTTGAGATAGATCCAAGATTTTTTAATGAAGATCAGATGAAAATATTTAAAAAACACAACTTTAATAGAGTAAGTTTTGGAGTGCAAGATTTTGATGAGAGAGTTCAAAAAGAGATTCATAGAATCCAATCTTTTGAACTAACACAAAATGCAGTCTCTTTAGCAAGAAGATATGGTATTGAGAGTATAAATATAGATTTAATATATGGTTTGCCCTACCAAACAAAAGAGACCTTTGCTAATACTTTAAAAAAGGTAAAATTATTAGATCCAGATAGAGTAGCTGTATTTAATTATGCCCATGTACCATGGCTAAAAAAGACAATGAGAAAATTTGATGAATCTACCCTTCCATCTCCTGCTGAAAAGTTAAAAATCTTTAGCTATACAATAGATTTTTTTACAAATAATGAATATAAAATGATAGGAATGGATCATTTTGCAAAGCCAAAAGATGAATTATTTAGCGCAATAGCAAAAGGAGAGCTACATAGAAATTTCCAAGGCTATACAACCAAAGGTGGAGCCAATTTAATTGGAATTGGATTAACAAGTATTGGAGAGGGTAACAGATATTATGCTCAAAATACAAAAAATATGAAATTATATGAAGAGCTAATTGATCAAGGAAAGCTTCCTTTTGAAAGAGGAGTTGAATTAGATAGTGATGATTTTATTAGAAAAGCAGTGATAATGGAACTAATGGCAAATTTTGCCATAGATATTAAAAGAGTAGAAAAAGATCTAAAAATAGACTTTTTTGAATATTTTAAAGAGGATTTAAAAAAATTAAAAGAGTTTGAAGATGAAGGCTTAATAGTAATAGATAATAATAAAATTTTAGTAAATCCAACAGGAACTCTTTTAATTAGAAATATTGCCATGGCTTTTGATGCCTATATGCAAAAGTATGAGGGAAATAAAAAGAGCTTTTCAAAGACTGTATAAGAGGATAGTATGGAGAAGTTTGATTTTACAAAAATTAGTGATGAATGTATAAAGTGTGGAAAGTGTATTCCAGGATGTACAATTCACCTTATAAATCCAGATGAGGTTACAAGTCCAAGAGGATTTATTGAGTTACTTGGAGCATATAAAAGAGGTGAGCTTGAGCTTGATAGAGAGGCTAAAGATATTTTTGAAAGCTGCTTTTTATGCACCCATTGCACCGATGTTTGTCCTAACTCTTTGCCAACAGATATGGTTATAGAAGAGGTAAGAAGGGATATTGCTAAAAAGTATGGAATTGCATGGTTTAAAAGAGCTTTTTTTACGCTACTTCGCCATAGATGGCTAATGGATATTATGATGAAACTTGGATGGGTCTTTAAAACTTGCGGCTTTAAAGATGAGCCAAAAAGAGGCGGAATGATTCCAAGATTTAATTTGCCAATTATTAAATCTGATAGACTCTTACCAAGTCTAAGTAAAAGAAGCTTTTTAAATAAATATCCAAGTAGAATTAAAGGAAAAAAGCAAAAAGTAGCTATCTTTATAGGCTGCCTTGCAAACTATAATTATACTTCAATTGGAGATAGCCTAATAGAGGTTTTAAAAGAGCTTGATATTGATATTTTTATTCCAAAAAAGCAAAAGTGCTGCGCAGCACCAGCTTATTTTACAGGTGATTTTTATACAGTTGAGACTCTTGCAAAGCAAAATATAGAGTATTTTGAAAGCTTTTTTGATGAAATTGATGCAATGATTATTCCAGAAGCAACATGCTCAGCTATGATAAAGCATGATTGGGAAGTATTCTTTAAAAATCGTGGAATGGATGATTGGGCAGCTCGTGCTAAAAAGCTTAATAAAAAGATATTTATGGTAACTGAGTGGCTATATAAAAATACTGAATTAAAAAAGATTTTAGATGAAAAAGGCATAAAGTTTGATGAAAGCATTACATATCATGATGCATGTCATGCCAAAAAGGTTCAAGGTATAGAAAAAGAGCCAAGAGAGTTACTAAAAAGTAACTTTACAATAAAAGAGATGAGCGATCCAAATAGATGCTGCGGCTTTGGTGGGGTAACTATGCAGACTGAAAAATATTATCTTGCAAAGCGTGCAGGAGAGCCAAAAGCTGCAATGATTAAAGAAAGCGGCGCAGATATTGTAGCAGCAGAGTGTAGTGCATGTAGAATGCAAATTAGTAACTCTTTGTATAATGCAAATGTAGAAGTTGAATTTAAAAACCCAATTGAACTTATTGCAAAGGCTTTAAAAGAAAAAAGGTAGTTTAATTAAATAGCCCTTAAGCATTTTTTTAGTAAACTACCGCAACTTTTATATCTATAAAATTAATAAAGGCTTTAAAGATGTCAAGAAAGTGTCAAATTAGCGGAAAAGGTCCTTTAGTTGGCTATAATGTATCGCATGCTCATAATAGAACAAAAAAACGCCAACTTCCAAACCTAAGAACTGTAAGAATCACATTAGAAGATGGAACAAGAAAAAAGATAAGAGTTGCAGCTTCTACTTTAAGAACATTGAGAAAGAAGGGCTTACTATAAGCCCTTTCGCTTCTACTAAAAGTGAAAAAGAACTCCTTTTTTAAAAGCCAAAAACCAAAACCTCATATTACATTAAATGATGAGTTTTATGAACAGCTAAGACCTTTTACTCTTCCTATAATTTTAACTGTATTAATGATGCTATTTGGCACAATGGGATATATGATTATTGATAAATTCCCATTAATGGATGCCATATATCAAACAGGAATAACATTTACAACAGTTGGATTTGGTGAGATAAGACCAATTTCTAATATAGGAAGAATCTTTACTATTACTCTTATTATTTTTGGATTTGTAATATTTACAATTGCAGTGGGTATTATAGTAGATGTAATTAAAAAGGGGGAGTTCCAAAGAATTGCGAAGGAAAGAAGAATGTTATATGATATTGCCGGATTAAAAAATCACTTTGTAATTTGTTATCACAACGACTATACTATCCAAGTTACTCAACATCTTAGAAGAAATCATATTCCTTTTGTAGTAGTTGATCCAAGAGAAGATTTAGAACAAATTGCAGCTAAATATAAATATCAATACTATATTAGTGCCCAACCTCATACACAAGAGGCTATATTAAAATCTTATCTCTCAAGTGCAAAAGGAGTTATTACATTAGCAGATAATATTGCAGATAATATTGCTGTTATTGTATCTGCAAGATTGTATCAAAAAGAGATTGGTAGAGACAATAGACCCTTTTTAATTATAGCAAGTGCAAAAAATGATGAAGATGAAGAAAAACTACTAAAGCTTGGGGCAGATAAGGTAGTTACATCTACTAAATTGATGGCTCAAAGAATTAATGCTGTTGCCATTAGACCTGATATGGAAAATCTTCTTCAAGAGTTTTTATATAGAAAGGATACCCCTTTAGATATTGAGGAGGTAAAGGTTTCAAAAACTTCATGGGTAGTATTAAAACCTCTAAAAGTATTAAAATTAAGAGATATAGCCAATGTAACAGTCATTGGAATTATCCTTAGAAATGGGGAATTTATCCCTATGCCAAAGGGTGATACTATTATTATGCCTAAAGCAAAAATTTTACTTATTGGCACAAGCGAAGGGATCAAAAAGGCTAAAGCTCTAATTAGAAGAAAAGAGATGCCCCCTGAATTAAAAGAGCTAAATGAGGAGTTAAAAGATGTTTAAAATCTTCCTTTTAAAAGGTGGATTAGATAATATTGATGGAATATTTTGTGATGGAATAAATTGTGGTTTAAAACCTAATAACCAATTAGATTTAGCCTTTATTAGAAGTGAAGATATCTCAAATATTGCTGCTATATATACTACTAATAAGTTTCAAGCAGCCCCAATTAAACATGCTCTTAGCTATGGAAAGGTTTTTGAGGGGAATTTTATTTTAATGAATTCAAAAAATGCTAATGCTATGACAGGAGAGGAGGGAATTAGAGATATTGAAGAGATTTTAGAGACTCTTCCAATAGATGCTAAAAATCCTATTATGAGTTCAACGGGAGTAATTGGATATAGATTACCAAAAGAGAAAATTATTAATGGATTACAAAAGTTCAATTTTAATGCAAAAAACTCTAATAATGCAGCAAATGCTATCTTAACAACTGATAGTTTTAAAAAAGAGATAGCCATAGAAGTGGAAGTAAAAAATGAAGGAAAATTTAAAATAGCTGCTATTGCAAAGGGAGCTGGAATGATAAATCCAGCAATGGCTACAATGTTATGCTTTATTGTAACTGATGCTAATATTCCAAAAGATGAGATGTTGCCACTTTTACAAGAAGCAGCAGATGAATCTTTTAATAGAATAAGCGTAGATGGAGATAGATCTACAAATGATACGGTTATTTTAATGAGCAATAAAAAAAGTAATTTTTATAACAAAGAGGCTTTTAGATATGCTCTAAAATATATCTCTTTTGAGCTTGCTATGATGATATTAAGAGATGGAGAAGGAGCTAATAAAGTAGTAGCTTTTGAGGTAGTAGGAGCAAAAGATAATATAGAAGCTAAAAGGGTAGCTAAAAACCTCTCTAACTCCCTATTAGTAAAGACAGCTCTTTTTGGAGAAGATCCAAATTGGGGAAGAATTGCTTCTACAATTGGAGCAAGTGATGTAGAGTGTGATGAAGATAAATTAAAAATATATTATGATGATCTATTAATATATGATAAAGATCATAAAGAGCTTGATAAAGAAAGAGAAGAAAAAGCCTATAAAATAATGAAAAAAGATAGTTTTAAAATTAGATGTGATCTTGGAGTAGGAGATGGAGAGTATATAGCTTATGGCTGTGATTTAAGTTATGAATATGTAAAAATTAATGCTGAGTATCGAACTTAATTAATTTTGCTACTTAAGTATCTATTTAAATTCCCCTTTAAAATTATAATTTAGTAGGAGTTTTACTCCAAAAATCATAAAAAGGGGATTATTATGGCTATTTTAGAAGCTTTAAATGAGTCTGAGCTCTCTTATTTAGTAGAGAGAGTATTTTTTAAATCTATAGAGCTCCTTGGTGGATTAAAAGATCTAACACACTATAAAAATCTTACATGGCTTCCAAGTATGGCAAGAGCCTCTTATGTAGTAGTATTACATCAAGAGTATTTAAAGAGTGAAGAGGAGATAGCTCAAATTATTGGAATGAGCAAAGTTAGTGTAAGAAATATTTTAAGAGCAGATATTAAAGCAGCATTAGCAAAGATAGAAGAGCAAACACCCTCAAAAGATCTTAAAGTACATGTAGCAGGAGGAATTGCCAAAATAGCATATAAAAAGATTAAAGAGAGCGAAGATGCAAAAGTCTTATTAAAATTTGCTCACGCAATGGCAAATGAAGCTATAAAAGCAGCTCAATGTGACTCTCCATGGGCATATTTAGTATTAAAATATACAAAAGGTATAGATTATCCAATAGATAACTCATCAATATTAGAAGAGAGATTAGAAGGATTAACTATTAAAGGAGAAGATGCAATTAGCGTTATAAAAAATATTAAATATCCAATTAAAACGCCTGCAATCTTATTACATGAAATTAAGGAGTATTTAGACTCTAAACTATAAAAATATGAGGGCTCTTAAATTTATTGTATAATTAGTTAAATAATAAAAAGGAAGAGCAATGTCAAGCTTATTTGAAGAGATTAACTACCTAAAAGAGCATATTAAAGAGCCCTCTTTAAAAAATAGAGTCTTAAAAATCGAAGAGAAACTTCACAAGTTAAGAACCAAAAAAGGGTTATTAGAGTTAGTAAAAAAGAAAAAGATTAATAAAGCTCTAAAAGAGGCTGAGTATGAAGATGAGTTAATTAAACTTCAAATTGAATTAATAAAAATGCAAAATTGGATATATGATAATAAAAAGAGAGTTATGATTATTTTTGAAGGTAGAGATGCAGCAGGCAAAGGAGGATCTATTAAAAGATTTACAATGCATCTAAACCCAAGAAAATATAGAGTAGTAGCTCTTCCTGCTCCCACTGAAATAGAAAAAGGGCAATTTTATTTTCAAAGATATTTTAAACATCTACCAGATCCAGGAGAGATTGTATTTTTTGATAGAAGTTGGTATAACAGAGCAATTGTAGAACCTGTATATGGATTTTGTACAAAAGAACAATATGAAAAATTTATAAAAGAGGTACCAGAGATTGAACATGCCCTAATTGATGATGGAATTACATTAATTAAATTTTGGTTTTCAATCTCTAAAGAGACTCAACAAAAAAGATTTAAAGAGAGGATGAGAAATCCACTAAAACAGTGGAAATTAAGTCCAGTAGATAAAAAAGCCCAAGAATTATGGGATAAAATTACCTATTACAAAGAAGAGATGTTTAGCAGAACCCATACATCTTATAGTCCATGGATAATTGTAAATTCAAATAATAAAAAGATGGCAAGACTTGAATCTATTAGATATGTACTATCTCAAATTCCATATGAAGGAAAAGATAAAGCAAGAGTCTCTTTAATTCCAGATCCAGATATTGTACAGCGCTACCATAGAAAAAATATACAAATAGATTAGGAGAGTAAATGAATATCTTTATTAGCGGTATTGGAAGTGGCTTAGGAGAGGCAATTGCAAGTTTTTATCTTCAAGAAAAGAACAAAGTATATGCTATTGGCAAAAAGATTGCTCCCTCTTTAAAAGAATATAACTCTTTATATTTTAAATATTTAGATTTAAATTATCTTGAAAAGATTGAAACAGCCCTTAGAGAATTAATAGATCAAAAAATTGATATAGCCTTTTTAAATGCAGCTGTTTTAGGAAAGATAGAGACTATTGAAGAATCTTCCATAAAAGAGATAAATGATATATATACTATTAATGTTTGGGCAAATAAGATAATTTTAGATTATTTTTTAACAAATCCTCCAAAATTAATTATTGCAATTAGTAGTGGTGCAAGTATAAGTGGAGCAAGAGGATGGAGCTCATATGCTCTTTCAAAAAGTTCACTAAATATGTTAATTAAACTATACTCTCATGAGTTTAAAGATACAAAATTATACTCACTTGCTCCAGGATTAATAGATACCCCTATGTTAAAGAGTGTATTAAAAGAGGACCAAGAAAAATTTCCTGTTATTAAAAGATTAATAACTTCACCAAAAATGACCCCTAAAGAAGCAGCAAAAAATATAATAGAAAAATTAGATTCTCTTCAAACTTTCCCATCAGGCGAATATATAGATATAAGAAAAATTTAAACTCCAAAGAGAATTAACTCTTTGGAGCGTAATAACATCTTTTTGGAGATTCTATTTTTCCTTCAGCTTTTAATTTTTTAATAGCTTTTGAAACCTCTTTTGTATCTACTCCTAAAATCTTTGCAATATCACCACTTTTCATTGGCTCACCATTTTTTTTCATAACTTCTAATACTTGCTCTTCTAAGCTCATTAAACCTCCTTTTTTAAAATTAAGCTTCACCAAGTTTATCTATTTTTACTATCTTATTTTCAACTCCAAGCAATTTAGCTGCTCTTTCTTTAATTGCTTTAATAGTAAAACCATATTTTTTAAATAACTCATTTGCTGGTGCGGACTCTCCAAAACTATCCATAGAGAGTACATCATCTGCATATTTATAATATTCAACTCCTCTTGCAGCCTCTACTGCTAATATCTTTGTCTTTGGATCTAATACTTTTTCTTTATACTCTATAGGTTGCTCTTCAAAAAGATCAAAACATGGCACAGATACAATATTTGCCATAATACCCATCTTTTCTAAAAAGCATCCAGCCTGCAAAGATGGCATCACTTCAGATCCACTTGCCATAATGGTAATTTGAGCATTTTCTCTCTTTTTAATAATATAAGCACCTTTTGATACATCTCCAAAATCTCTATCTGGTTTAAGAGTCTTTAG
This sequence comes from Campylobacterota bacterium, assembly GCA_013153675.1. Next base: position 4,907 of record JAADEA010000088.1, on the reverse strand, counting down.
TTTTTGACGACTCAATACAAATGCTTGAGGAGCATCTATCTCTAATGCCTTCTTCCATGCCTCCACATTCTCTGTCGCATCTGCTGGACGCCATACATAAAAATTTGGTAAAGCTCTAAATTGAGTAAGATGCTCTATTGGTTGATGGGTTGGTCCATCTTCCCCAACCCCTATACTATCATGAGTCCAAATAAAGAAGTTTTTAATATTAGATAGGGCTGCAATTCTAACAGCAGGCTTTTGATAGTCGCTAAATACAAAAAATGTAGCATTAAAAGGAATTACCGTACCATATAGAGCCATCGCATTGCTAATTGCACCCATTGCATGTTCTCTAATACCAAAGTGGATATTTTTACCTTTTGGAAACTCTCCCATATCTTTTAAATATGTCTTATTAGATGGAGCCAAATCTGCACTTCCTCCAATAAAAGATGGAATTGCTTTAGCTATTGCATTTAAAATAATTCCATTACTCTCTCTTGTTGCCATTTGAGGATGATCTTTATGGTTAAACTCTGGCCACTCAATAGAACTAAAATCAGGATTTAATAATCTATCTAATGCTTCATTTTGCTCTTTAAAAGGAGCTTCTAATATAAGTTTATTCCACTCTTTTTCATATAACTCACCTTTTTCCACCGCACATCTAAAGCGAACCAACACATCCTCTGGTACAAAAAACTCTTTATTAGGATCAAATCCAGCTGCTTTTTTAGAAGCTTTAATTACCTCCTCTCCAAGAGGAGCTCCATGAGTCTTAGGATCTCCTTCAAGACCAACAGCACCTTTAGCAATGATTGTATTTGCAATAATAATTACTGGTTTTTGAGCACTTTTTGCCTCATTAAAAGCTCTATCTATCTCTTCATAGTCGTGTCCATTAATCTCTATTACATGCCAATTTTGAGCCAAAAATCTATCTCTTACTTTTTCATTCCAAGCTAACTTAACATCCCCTTCAATTGTAATATGATTACTATCATAAATTAAGATTAAATCCTTTAAATTTAATCTACCAGCTAAGGCACATGCTTCATAACTAATACCCTCTTCTAAATCTCCATCTCCACAAAAACAGTATATTTTATGGTCAATAATTTTACAATTTGGAGAGTTTAGTCTATTTGCACTAAACTCTTTAGCCATAGCAAAACCAACTGCATTTGCCACACCTTGTCCCAAAGGTCCAGTAGTAATCTCAACTCCTGGGGTATGTCCAACTTCTGGGTGTCCAGGTGTTTTTGAACCAAGTTGTCTAAAGTTTTTTAGATCCTCTAATGATAAATCATATCCCCATAAATAAAGAAGAGAATAGATTAAAGGAGTAACATGCCCTCCAGAGAATACTAATCTATCTCTATTTAGCCATTTTGGATTTTTAGGATTATGTTTTAGATGATCACTTAATACTACTGCAATATCAGCTAAACCCATCGCAGCACCAGGATGCCCACTTTTAGCTCTCTCTACCATATCTGCAGCTAAAAATCTAATTGTATTAGCCATTTTTTCTCTTATATCCATCACTATCCTTTTATATTTTATGTCTATATAGATATTTACTTAAAATATCTTTTAAGGCTTTTTGCAAATTGTTATCAAAACTATCTAACATCGTTTCTATATCTTTAGCTAATCTATCTGCTTCATTTATAGCCTCTTTTAATCCAAGAATTAAAGCAAAGTTATTTTTATTTTCATCTTTTCTTACATCTTTGCCCTCTTTTTGTGAATTACTCACTAAATCTAAAATATCATCTTGAATTTGAAATAAAATTCCAACTTCAATACCCAATTGATATAACTTATCTTGAAGCTCTTTTGATAAATCAACAATCACTCCCCCCATCTTTAAAGAAGCTCCAATTAATTTGGCTGTTTTATTTTTGTGAAGTTCTATAATATCTTCTCTTTTTAAAGGTATATTTTCAAAATAGATATCTAAAGCCTGTCCTAATACCATCCCTCTAATACCGCCATTTTGACTCAAAATCTTTATAAGTTCAACTTTTACATCATCTCTTAAAGGGGCAGTTGCAATCAGTTCAAAAGCATATGTATTAAAAGCATCTCCCACTAATATGGCAAGAGCTTCATCATATCTTTTATGCAGAGTCTCTACTCCTCTTCTTAATGAGGCATCATCCATTGAGGGCAAATCATCATGAATTAAAGAGTAGGTATGAAAAATCTCAACTGCTGCTGCAACTTGAAAAGAGCTCTCTAATAAAAGAGGCTCATAAGCTTCAACTACTTTTAATAAAAGCATAGGTCTAAATCTTTTACCACCAGCTTCTACCATTACCTTTAGAGCTTGATTTATATGAGGATGGATCGTTTTTAGAGAGGGTAATATATCTAATAAATACTTTTCAAATCTCTCCATAATCAACTCTTATTTCAAAGTTGGCGAATTATATCAAAGGATTAATAAAAGCTACATATTTAAAATCTTTATATTAAAAGTTTTAATACTCTCTTTAGCTTTTTTTGCTATTGCTCCTTTAACTAATAAAAATCTCCTCTTTATTTTTAGACTATTTTTCCTCTCTATTTTTTCTAAAAAATCTAATATCTCCTCTATCTCTTTATAAGTCAATAAAGAATCTTTATAGATATATACAACAAAACAGTAAAAATCTTTAATATCAACTCCTACAAAGTAGCTCTTTTTTCCTATCTCTTTTATTTTATTAAATCTTTTACAGATAATCTTTTCTCTTTGAAGTCGCTCAATTACCTCTTTTATTTTATATCCTTTAGAGGATGATATTTAAATAGTGTCTCTTTTAAATTTTCTCGTTGAATATGGGTATATATTTGAGTAGTAGCCATTGAACTATGACCTAATAGCTCTTGAACAACCCTTAAATCTGCTCCTCCTAAAATTAAAGAGGTAGCAAAAGAATGCCTTAATATATGAGGAGATACACCTAAATATTTTTTTGTTATCTTAAAAGCACTCACTCTACTTAATCTCTCTTTTTTATAATTTACCCATAGAGCCTCATTTTTATCATCTCTTAGTAAAAGATATCTCTCTATCTCATTTAATGCTCTCTTTGCAATTGGAACTATTCTCTCTTTCTCTCCTTTAGCATATCTAATTTTAAACCATCCATTTTCAATATCATCTCTATTTGCTAAAAGAGCTTCACTTACTCTTGCTCCAGTTGCATATAAAAATAGAATAAAAGCCCTATCTCTTATATCTAAAAATTTACTATCTCCTATTGATTCAACAGCCCTTTTTATCTCTTCATACTCTAAATAGATAGGTAATTCTTTTGGAATTTTTGCAGATTCTATAATAACATCATAATCTCTAAATTCAACCTCTTTGCAAAAATTATAAAATACTCTAATTGAAGATAATTTTCTATTTAAAGTTCTTTTATTTTTAAAAGAGGATAAAAAATTAATAATATCTTCACTTTGCACCTCTAATAAAGAGAGATTTAAAAAAGAGCTAAATTGCTCTATATCTTTTATATAAGCAAGAAGGGTATTTTTTCTAACCCCCTTATTTATAAGAAGATACTCCCTAAATGCCTCTATAATATCATTATTCATAAGATAGTTTATTTAAATCTACTACCCTATCATCAATATATAATTTATCATGAGCTACAAAGCTATAATCTCTTGCCTCTCCTACTGCATAAATTTTATATTTTAAAAGATTGCTATCTAATACAACTAAAGCACCACTTCTTGCAAAAGCAAATACCTTTCCATCTAAATAGGCTATATTTGTAAAGTCTGCATATTTAAATTTTCTTTTAATAACTTCTCTTAGAGCTGGCGTCATTTTAATTGTTTTACCATCCATAGTTAGCAAAAAGACTCTATTAGAGGATGTAGTAACATCTGCTACTTGAGCTTTATATTTTTCAAGTGCACCTGGAGCAATTGATAATACCATATTTAATGAAGCTGCTATAATTCTTCCCTCAATTGTATCTAAATAGATAATATTGCTAAATATAGCTCCTCCTGCTAAATCTACCCCTCTAATTAAATCTGGATGCTCAGGATTTATCATTAATAATTTTCCATCTAATGTTGGAATAATTGCAAATCCTTTAAAAAATATTGGATTAGCAACTCTTGTATCAATTGCATATGCTGGCTTTAGAGTTTTTGAAGCTATAACCTTTTTTGCTGATAGAGAGTACACTCCAATTGTATTGTTTTCTAATACATAAACCATCTGATTTGCTATAATTGAAGCAGATATAATAGCTAATGGAACTTTACCAGATACAATCTCTTCACCACTTGAATCAAAAATCTTAAATTTTCCACTTTGAGCAGCAGCAATATATTTAGAAGAACTCTTGTTCACAAAGTAATATCCAAGAGGCAATTTAAAAGGACCTTCTCCCTCTCTTGTTACAAATGTGCCATCATCAAATGTTACGCCATCTCTTCTTACATCAATAGCTCTTTTAGAGATTTTTCTAATAGCAAATTTTGCACTAATTCCTGGAGATGATTTTAAAAATTCTGGAACTACTTTTTTAACATCAAATCCACACCCTCCAACTATTAAAGCACTAATAACAAGAAGAGAGAGAAGTTTTAATCTTTTCATAAAAATCTCCTATTTTGCAGTAATTGTATAGTGTTTAAGAAATTTTGCAATATTACTTAGAGGAGAATTTTGAGGAATCTGCTCTAATATAACCTTTGCTTGATTCTTCTTATTTGCCTTTAATAATAAATAAGCCTTTTCAACCATTGCTAAATCATGGTAATATTTAGAATCTTTTGGGTTTTGTTCTATAACACCAATATGATAATTAGAGATATCTTTTAAAAGCTCATTATTCTCTTTTAAAAGTAATTCTAACTTCTCCTTTTTTTGATTTTCTACTCCCAAAGAATAGATCCATAGATCA
>JAADEA010000092.1 GCA_013153675.1 Campylobacterota bacterium | reverse complement strand
GTAAATCAATTTCCCAACTTTATAAATAATTTAATAGATATTGGCAAAGAGTATAATTATGGATTGGAGGCTGGAAGTAAAGCTGAATTAATTATTGCAATGGCAAAAACACCTCTTGGAGCTCCTATTACTGTAAATGGTTTTAAAGATAAAGAGATGATCTCTTTGGCTTTTATTGCTGCTAAAAGTGGGCATGATATTACTATTACAATTGAAGGAATTAATGAGCTTGAGACAATTATAGAGGTACACAAAGAATTTAATAGTGATTATAAAGATAATATTGTTCCAAAAATTGGTATGAGAATTAGGCTCCATAGCTCAGGAGTTGGTACATGGGCAAAGAGTGGTGGATATAGTTCTAAATTTGGTTTAACATCTACTGAGCTTTTAGATGCTTATGATATGTTGGAAAAATATAATTTAGCTGAACATTTAGCAATGATCCATTTTCATATAGGTTCTCAAATGTGTGAAATAGCTCCCCTAAAGAAGGCTCTAAGAGAAGCTGGAAATATATATGCCTCATTAAAAATGAGAGGAGCTAAAAAGTTGGAGGCTATTAATATAGGAGGAGGATTGGCAGTTGAGTATAGTCAATTTAGATCTAATAGTAATAGAAACTATTCTATTAAAGAATTTGCAAATGATGTAATTTATTTAATGCAAGAGATTGCTAAAAGCAAGGGGGTAAAAGAGCCAAATATATATACTGAATCTGGAAGATTTATTGCTGCAAATCACCTTGTTTTAATAGCTCCCGTTTTAGAACTTTTTTCTCAAGAGTATCATGAAAAATCTTTACGACTAAAGAAGAAAAATCCTCCTTTAATTGAAGAGCTATATGATTTATATACTACTATTAATGTGGGAAATGCAAGAGAGTATTTACATGATGCTCTTGATCATATGGAGAGTCTTTTAACTCTATTTGATCTTGGTTATATTGACTTAGAAGATAGATCTAATACAGAGATTTTAGTTCATTTAATTATGAAAAAGGCAATTGAGCTTTTATCAAAAGAGGGAGGAGATGAGTTAAAAAGATTGCATAATATAGCATTAGAAAAGTATTTAGTAAATTTTTCTGCCTTTCAATCTCTACCAGATTTTTGGGGACTTGGTCAAAAATTTCCTCTAATGCCTATTCATAAATTATCTAAAAAGCCTACCCGTTCTGCAAGCATTTGGGATATTACATGTGATAGTGATGGTGAGATAGAGTTTGATCCAAACGAACCATTAAGACTTCATGATGTAGATGTAGAAAAAGAAGAGTACTTTTTAGCATTTTTCCTAACAGGAGCCTATCAAGAGATTTTAGGAATGAGACATAATCTTTTTACTCATCCAACAGAGGCAGTAGTTAGATTTGATAAAGAGGGAAATTATCATATAGATTCAATAATTGAGGCTCAAAATCTAATGGATATATTAGAAGATTTAGATTATGATGTAGGACTAATTGATAAAGCCTTAAAGAGCAGAATTGAAGATTCAAAGTTAATTGATGATATTCAAAAAAGAGATCTTTTAGGAAAATTATATCTCTTTTTAAGTGAAAATTCATATTTAAAAACTATTCAAGCAAGTGAGTTATAATGAAAAGAGATATTCCCTTTTGGAAGTTGATAATTGAAGATTTTAAAACAATAAAAAAGAATGATCCAGCTTTAAAATCAAATTTTGAGATTTTTTTTAACTATCCAGGAGTTTGGGCACTATTTTTTTATAGAATAAGTCATGCTCTATATAAAAGAGGATTTAGATTTTTGCCAAGACTTATCTCTGCAATAGGGCAATTTTTAACTGCTGTTGATATCCATCCTGGTGCAAAATTGGGAAGAAGAGTATTTATTGATCATGCAACTGGAGTAGTTATTGGAGAGACAGCTGAGGTGGGAGATGATGTTTTAATATATCAGCAAGTAACTTTAGGAGGAGTGAGTCTTTCTAAAGGAAAAAGACATCCTACAATTAAAGATAGAGTTATTATTGGGGCAGGTGCTAAGATTTTAGGAAATATAACAATTGGAGAGGATGCTAAAATTGGAGCAAACTCTGTGGTAATTAAAGATGTTCCACCAGAGTGTACTGCAGTTGGCGTACCAGCTAAAGTGGCAAAGAGAATTGATAATAAGGCACCATTAAGCCATAATATTATGCCAGATATTGATAAGAAGCTATTTGAATATTTAATAAAAAGAATTGCTTTAATTGAACATACCCTAAAGAGTGGAGATTTAGAAAATATGGAAAAGAGTGATCATGAATTAGAAGAGATATATAAATCTTTTATTAAAGCTATGCTTGATGATAAAGAGGGGGTAAAGAGTTAATTTTCCCCTTTTTTAGGTTCTTTTTTTGTAGCTACATGAAAATAGTAAATAATAGATCCTGCTATAAGAGCTCCAAGAGGGAGGGCTATATACCAATAATCTTTTGCTAAATGTAATATTTTTAGTATCTCTTCACCAAAATACCAAGCTAAAAGAATTGTAATTGCTGCCCATACCATAGCACTTACAAAATTTATTAACATAAATTTTTTTGTAGGATATCTTGTCATTCCTATTGCAATTGGAATTATAGTTCTCATTCCATATAGATATCTTTGAATAAATATAATAGGCCATCCATACTTTTTTAAAAGCAAATGAGCAAGAGCAAATTTTCTTCTTTGGCTTTTAAATTTTCTATATACATATTTTCGATTATATCTTCCAATTAAAAAGTAGATCATATCTCCTGTAAATCCTCCAAGCCCTGCTACTAAGATAGAGAGCCATAAATTCATATCTCCTGTATGAGAGAAGATACCAGCCATTACAAGACCAGTCTCTCCCTCCATTACACTCCAAATAAATAATATAGGATAGCTATACTCTTTGAGAAATTCAATTAGCATATCTGTCATAAAAGCAGCCTTTATCTAATTTGTGAAATTATAGGCTAAAGGGGTAAAAAAGAGCTGATTTAAATAAAACTCTTTGGAACTTCATAATAAAATTCAACTAATCCTTTTAAAAAGGCATTTAACTCTTTATCGCTCAATTCTCTAAATTTTGGATTTGAAGGATTTCTTAATATATCTTTAATTGCACTTTTTGAGAGCTTTTTATCTCCAAGCTCAAATATCATTGATAATTCATACTCATCTAAATTTAGTGCTATTTTTAATTTTTTTAAAATAAGATTATTATCTAAAATAATTTCTTCTGCTTTACTATCTTGCTCTTCTTTTTTTCCTCTTCTTTTTGTAATTAATCCATCTAAGAATACTCCAAGCTCTTCATATGTTGCTTTTTTATACTTTTTAGTACCTTTTGGTGAGAAGATCTCTTTTATTCTTTTTGGAGATATCTCAAAATTTTCCAATTTATAAATCTCTTCAATATCTCTATATGTGAGAGCTAAAGCATCTTTAATAGAGGATAATATATTATTTAGATCCACTCTTTATTGCCTCCTTTGCTTCATCTAAGTCTAACGTAATTAATTTTTTTAAATTAAGACACTCACTATCTTTTATATTATGTTTTATAGACCAATATTCAGGAGATGTAAAAGCAAGATATACCCCTCCATCTATTTTTCTAAAAACTCCTATTCTAATTGGAAGATCAATTGTCATAGTTGGATTACATTCTATTAATTTAGTTGATATTTTGGGGTTATCTATCTCTATTGTTTTTGTTGGTCTAAGATAAAAATCTAATTTTTGAGCCTCTTTTGTAAAATTTATAACACTTTTTAGATGGTAATTTTTCTCTTTTAGTGGCTTTAGAAAACGCTTAATTGTAACAGATATATTATAGTCGCTTTTATAAACTTTTATAAAAGGAGTATTATCTCCTTTTTTATTACATCCAACTATAAGTAGAACAATAATTAGCAAAAGAGCTTTTTTCATCTATATTCCTTATTTATACATTAAATCTAAAATGGATTATATCTCCATCTTGAACTATATAATCTTTTCCTTCAAGTCTCATTTTACCAGCCTCTTTTGCACCCGCTTCTCCATTGTATTTTATAAAATCTTCATAGCTAATTACCTCTGCTCTAATAAAGCCTTTTTTAAAGTCATTATGAATTACTGCTGCTGCATCTGGAGCTTTAGTTCCTTTTTTTATGGTCCAAGCTCTTACCTCTTTTACTCCTGCAGTAAAATAGCTCATAAGACCGAGTTTATCAAATCCTTTTTTAATAATTTGTTCTAATCCTGACTCTTTTACACCAAGAGATGCTAACATCTCTTTTTTCTCCTCTTCACTAAAATCTATTAATTCCTCTTCCAATTTAGCAGATAGTTTAATTACTTCTCTATTAAATTTTTTAGCATACTCTTTTAACTCTTTTACATATTTATTATCCTCTGCTAAAGAGTCTTCATCTACATTTGCTCCATATATAATCTCTTTTGCACTAAGTAATCTTAACTCTTTTAATAATTTATAATAAGCTTCACTTTTATCTTTAAATGTAGAGGCAGGCTGAGAGTTTTCTAAATGAACTAAAAGCTCTTTTGCTACTTCTAAAAGCTCTTTTGCCTCTTTATCATTTCCTTTTGCCCTTTTTGTTAAAGATTCAATTCTCTTTTCTAATGTTTGCATATCTGCTAAAATTAATTCACTCTCAATAATTTCAATATCTCTAATTGGAGAGATT
>JAADEA010000128.1 GCA_013153675.1 Campylobacterota bacterium | reverse complement strand
CTATTGTAGAATTAAGCTCTTGAATTTGCTCTTCTTGAACCATCTCCATATTTTCTAAATCTTCACTATCTCTATTATCTTCTAAATTATCAGTTTTATTTAAAGAGTTATAAAAATCTGAGCTGTTGCTGTTAGAGTTTATATTATTATTTGAACTATTTTCTATTTCACTTTCACTACTTAAAGAGGCTCTTTTGTCTTTTAAAAATTCTTCATATTCTCTTAAACATAGATCAATTGCTCTTCTTGTCTCTTCTTCTATAATCAAGTCTAAAGAGTCTCCCATCTTTAATCTATTTAAAAGTTCTTGAGGATCTGGAGTACTATATTCACAACCTTTTACCATTAATGGACTTCCACCCCTTTTATCATACAATTTTGTAACAATTCCCAAATCTACCTTTAATCTTTTATCATCCTTATATACACTCCATCTTGGCACAGAAATTTCTAAATAGTATGAAGCTAAATCTTCTCTATCTAATGTTAAATATTCCATTCCAAGATATTTAGCAAAAAGAGGCACAACTCCTTCTCCCACCTCTTTTGCTACATCCATATGATAAGTGATATTTTTATCTAAATCAAAACTATAAGGTTTCATCTTCTTCTCATCATATTTAATTACATAAGAGCTACCCATCACTAAATTTCTCTTAGATAAAGATAGTTGCTGAGAATTTGGAATGGAAGAGCAGCCAATAAAAAATATAATAAAAAGAAAAGAGATAAATTTTAATATCTTCACACTACACCCCTCTTATAAAATAAGTTTATTTTATCTTAATTTTACTTCTAAAAAAAAGAGAATAGAACCATTTTTATAGTTTACAACTTTAAAATCGCCACAAAATCTACACTTTAAACAAAAATCCAAATTGTTTGTTATATAAAAATAACTTATTGTATAATTTCATCGAACTTATATTTAGCAAGGGGTAGTTATTATGAGGTTAGCTCCACTATTTGCCTTTGTAGTCTCTATTTTAGCAATATTTTATGGATTATATAAAAATAATCAAGAAAAAAATAGAGCAATAAAAGAGATAATCTCTACCTCTAAAGTCCAAAAGAGATCTTTTAAAAATAAATTAGAATATATTATTTATGTAATAAAAAATGGCTCTAACCACTTAAACTTTCCTGCTTCTCCCATGGAGGGAGGCTATATCACAAATGAAGAAGATATAAAAGATGTGGCATGCTTTGTTTTAGAACTATCAAATCAAAAGTGTAAATTTAACTATAACAAAACAAAAGCTCAAGGGCTATTTAGTAGCAATTGTGCAGGATGTCATGGAAATAATGGAAAAGGATTAAACGGCTCTTCTCCTGATCTGACAAAAAAAGATCTTCTTGGTATGAATTAAAAGTCTCTTTAGATATAATTTCCAAAAAATATTCTTAAGGAATATCATGAGCGATATTATTGGTTATAAAGTAGGAGATAAAATTATAGATACTCAAAGTATTAGTGAAAATGACTCTAAAGAGCCTATATATTTTGAGGATTCGCCAGAAGCACTTGAGATAATTCGCCACTCAGCTGCCCATCTAATGGCTCAAGCTATTAGTGAACTATACCCTGGAACTAAATTTTTTGTTGGTCCTGTTGTAGAAGAGGGATTCTATTATGACTTTAGATCTCCTCAAAAAATTACACAAGAAGATCTTAAAAAAATAGAAAAAAAGATGAAAGAGCTTGCAAAAAAGAAAATACCTATTACAAAATATACTATCTCAAAAAAAGAAGCTGTAGAAAAATTTAAAGATGATGATCTAAAACAAAGAGTCTTAGAAAAAATAGATGAAGATAAAGTAAGCATATATAAACAAGGTGATTTTGAAGATCTATGTAGAGGACCTCATCTGCCAAATACAAAATATTTACAAAATGTAAAACTTACACAAATTGCAGGAGCATATTTAGGTGGTGATGAAAATAGTGAAATGTTAACAAGGGTATATGGAATTGCTTTTGCTTCCAAAGAAAATTTAAAAAAACATATGCAGATGTTAGAAGAGGCTAAAAAGAGAGATCATAGAAAACTTGGAAGTGAACTTGGGTTATTTATGTTTAATGAAGAAGCAGGAGCAGGACTTCCTTTTTGGCTCCCAAAAGGAGCAAGATTAAGAAGTAAATTAGAACAAATTCTATGGAAAGCTCATAGAGTAAGAGGTTATGAACCAGTAAGAGGTCCAGAAATTTTAAAAGCTCAAATGTGGCAAAAGAGTGGACACTACTTTTGCTATGGCGAAAATATGTATCTAACTCAAATAGATAACCAAGAGTATGGTTTAAAACCTATGAACTGTATTGGACATATTTTAATTTATAAAAGTTCTACTAAAAGTTATAGAGATTTACCATTAAAATTTTTTGAATATGGAGTAGTTCATCGTCATGAAAAGAGTGGAGTATTGCATGGACTTTTAAGAGTAAGAGAGTTTACGCAAGATGATGCTCATATATTTTGTACTCCAAATCAAATAAAAGATGTAGTTTTAGAGGTAATTGAATTTGTAGATAGTGTAATGAAAAAATTCCAATTTAATTATGAAGTAGAGATATCTACAAAACCTCAAAAGGCAATAGGAAGCGATGAGATTTGGGAAATTTCAACACAAGCACTTAAAGATGCTTTAGATTCAATTAATATGAAGTATGGAATTGACGAGGGGGGAGGAGCATTTTATGGTCCAAAAATAGATATAAAAATAACTGATGCAATTGGAAGAAAGTGGCAATGCGGAACTATCCAAGTAGATTTTAATTTGCCTGAGAGATTTGAATTAGAATATATAGATGAGAATAATGAGCGAAAAACACCTGTAATGATTCATAGAGCAATTTTAGGTAGCTTTGAGAGATTTATAGCTATTTTAACTGAACATTATGCAGGAGAATTTCCATCATTTATTGCTCCAACTCAAGTAATTTTTATTCCTATTGCCCAAGACCATATAGAGTATGCTAAAAATCTTCAAAAAGAGCTTATTGAAAATGGAATAGATAGTGAAATTTATGATAAAAATGACTCTTTAAATAAAAGAATTAGAGTGGCAGAAAAACAAAAAGTTCCATATGTTGCAATTATTGGAGGTGAAGAGATAAAAAATGATACAATAGCAATTAGAGATAGAAGAAAAAAAGAGCAATATAATCTTAAAGCTAAAGAGTTTATGTTACAATTAAGCAAAGAATTAAAAGAAGGGGAAATTTGAGTAAGGTAAAGAGTAAAAACAAAAAGAGTGATGGTGTATTGCTCAATGAAGCAATAAGGGCAAATGAGCTAAGGGTAGTAGGTGAAGATAAAGAGCAGTATGGAATCTTAAGTAGAGAGGAGGCTTTAGAATTAGCTGAGTCAAAAGGATTAGATCTTGTATTAATTGCTCCAAATGCCAATCCTCCTGTTGCAAAAATTATGGATTATGGTAAATATAAATATCAGCAAGAAAAAAAGAAAAAAGAGGCTAAAAAGAAACAAAAAAAGATAGAGGTAAAGGAGGTTAAATTCTCTTGTAAAATAGCAGATAATGACATTGCTTATAAAGTAAAACATGCAAGAGAATTTTTAGAAAAAGGCAAACATGTAAAAATGAGAGTCTTTCTAAAAGGAAGAGAGATGTCAACTCCTGAGCTTGGATTTGATGTCTTAAAAAGAGTATGGCCTATGATAGAAGATATTGCAGATTTAGAAAAAGAACCTCACCAAGAAGGTCGCTATATTACTATGGTAGCAGTCCCTAAAAAAGAGAAATAATCCTCTTTTTTCCACCTCTTCTCCTTTGCTTTAGCTCTAAAATTTTGTATAATCTATAAAAGCTCCTAAAAAGGAGGAGATATGTATATTGACCCATTTAAAGAGGCAAAAAAGTATGGAATAGAAGTTAAACCTATTTCTAAGTTAAAAAATATTACTCCTGATCTATGTGGATATATAGAAAAGGATAAAAATAATAAAGTTACTATTTACTATAATAGTAACCATCCAATCAATAGAATAAGATTTACAATAGCTCATGAATTGGCACATTTTCTATTAGGACATTTAAACGAAGAAAAAAAATTTTTTAGAGATACAACAGAAAATTTTAATACTAACTCTCATTTACCAAAAGAGATAGAGGCAAATAAAATGGCAGCTAAAATATTAATGCCAGAAGATAAGATAAAATATCTTATATTTGAAAAAAACATTACATCTATTAAAGAGTTAGCAAAAATTATGAAAGTGTCTGAAGTTGCTATGAAATATAGACTACAAAATTTAGGTTTAATTAATGGCTGATCTATCAAATGATTATATTAGCCACTTTGAAGATGATAAGGCTCAAATAGAATTAAATAACGAAAAAGATAAAAGAAGATTTAAAAAAATAATGTTTTATGGTACGGCTATATTAATAGTTATACTTTTTATTATATCATTTTATTTTGTCTATAAATATTTATTTGATACTCCTACAAATAGTGCTATTTTATCTAAAAAAGAAGTGGAAATATTAATTAAACCATACTCTATTAGTGCATCTTTATTAATCTCTATTACACTTATGATTCCTACAATATTATCTTTAGCAATGATGAGATTTCTATTTGGAAATAGTAAAGAAAAAGAAGAAAAAAATGTTCCTTCTATTATTTTTAATATTGGAAGAGAGCTAAAAGAGACAATTATTGCTTTTTTAAATAAAAAATAATAAAAATTTAGACTCTCTTTATTTATAAAGACTATTTACACCCATCA
>JAADEA010000054.1 GCA_013153675.1 Campylobacterota bacterium | reverse complement strand
CTTTAGAAATAGGAGATAATAAAAGGGTATTAGAGATTAGAGATTATCTTTTAACTAAGGGCTATTTAATAGGAGCAATTAGAAGACCTACTGTAAAGAGGGCTCTTTTGAGAGTTACTTTAAATTTAGGGGTAAAACTTTTTGATTTAAAAAAGGCATTAGTTTTAATTAAAGAGTTGGTAAATGATAGAAGTTGATTTAAAAATTAATTATAAAAATAGCACTTTAGTAGATATAGATTTTATAATTGATGGTAAAGTGGCATTAGTTGGAGAGAGTGGGAGTGGAAAATCTCTTACTCTAAAGGCATTAATTGGTATGTTACCCTCATCTTTAGATTATAAATTAGAGATTAAGGGTTCTTATAAATTAATTAGAGGAGAGAGTGTTTCTTTTGTTCCTCAAAATCCATTTACTGCTCTATCTCCTCGAACTAAAATATCAAAACAGTGGTTTGGAGATAAAAAAAGGGCAAAAGAGTTATTTGATCTTTTAAAATTACCATGGGAGTTATTTAATAGATATCCGCCCCATTTAAGTGGAGGACAGCTTCAAAGAGTTATTTTTGCTATGGCTCTTGAGTCAAATCCATCTCTTTTACTTTTAGATGAACCAACTACTGCTTTAGATGCTTCTATTAAAGAGGAGATTATAGATCTTTTAAGAGATTTACAAAAGAGATTTCTTTTTGATATGTTATTTGTAACCCATGAGATAAATTTAGCTGCAAAACTTTGTGAAAAAATTATAGTAATTAAAGATGGGAAAAAGGTTGAAGAGGGTAATTCTAAAGAGATATTATCTTCTCCAAAAAGTTTATATACAAAAGCACTAATAGAGGCAAACTTCGCCAATAGGGAGTTTAGAAGTTGAGAATTTTAGATAAGATTGTAAAATTTATTTTGTTTTTAATCTTTGCTGGTCTAATAGTAGGTGTTGGTTTATTTTGGTATGCATATAAGGCAGTAGAGGTTGATGCAAATAGATTAATTGCTTATACTCCTGAGATTTCAAGTGAGATATTAGATAGAAAAGGTAGACATATCTCTTATATTTTTGGAAAGAGACATAGGTTATATGCTACTTTTGATGAGATTCCCGGTTTTTTGATTGAAGCTCTTATAGCGACTGAGGATACAAAATTTTTTGAGCATAAAGGTATTAATCCAGAGGCTATTGCAAGGGCTATTTTAGCAGATATTAAGGCTGGTCGTTTTGTAGAGGGTGGAAGTACTCTAACTCAACAATTAATAAAAAATGCATTTTTAAGTAGAAAAAAGAGTATTTCAAGAAAGATAAAAGAGGCTATCTTAGCTATTAAATTAGAACAAAAGTTATCTAAAGAGGAGATTATTGAGAGATATTTAAATGAGATAGCTTATGGGAATAACTATTATGGAGTAAAAACGGCAGCTTGGGGATACTTTCATAAAGAGTTAAAAGATCTTACTCTAAAAGAGGCAGCTATGTTGGTTGGAATACCAAATGCTCCAAGCTATTATAATCCAAGAAGACATTATGAAAGAGCTCTAAAAAGGGCAAATATTATTTTAAATAGAATGAGAAAACTTGGATGGATAGATAAAGTAGATTATCAAAAAGCTATAAAAGAGCGTCCAATTGTATATAAAACATCTCTAAAAGAGGATAAGGCTCCCTATGTTACAGATGAGGTGATTAGAAGATTTAAAAAGGAGTTTCCAGATTTAAAGGTAGGAGGCTATAAGATATATACAACTATTGATTTAGATATTCAAAATCTTGCAAAAGAGGCTTTAATTGAAGGAAGAGAGAATCTATTAAAAGATTTAGGAGAAGATAGCAATAAAAGCGATCTAAATGGAGCAATTGTAGCAGTAGATAACAAAAGTGGAGATATTTTAGCTTTAGTTGGAGGATACTCTTATAAAAAGAGTCCATATAATAGAGCTACTATGAGCAAAAGACAGCCTGGTTCGGCTTTTAAGCCTTTTATTTACCAAATTGCTCTTGATTTAGGGTATAATCCTGCTTCTTATTTGGTAGATTTAGAGAGAACTTTTAAATATAAAAAAAATGGAAAAGTATATTATTGGGAGCCTAAAAATTATGAAAGAGATTTTAAAGGGCTAATTACTTTAAGAGAGGCTTTAGTTGAGTCACGAAATTTAGCTACTATTAATTTGGTAGATAAGATTGGCGTTGATAAAATTATTAAAAAATTAAAGCCTTTAGGTATAAAAAATATTCCAAGAGATCTATCTATATCTCTTGGAAATTTAGGGCTTAGTCCTTTAAAAATGGCTCAAATTTATACAATTTTCTCAAATTATGGTCATATGATAGAACCACATTTGGTTAATAAAATTATATCTAAAGAGAAGACTACAATTTATGAACAAAAACCAAAAGAGATTGCCAATTTTACTAAGCCAGAGCAGGCATATTTAATGACATCTATTTTAAAAGATGTGGTAAAAAAAGGAACAGGAAAGAGAGCACAAGTAGAAGGAATAGAGTTAGCAGGTAAGACGGGTACTACCAATAACTATATTGATGCTTGGTTTTGTGGCTATTCTCCTACTATTACAACAATTGTATGGTTTGGGAGAGATAGATATAAAAGTATTGGAAAAGGAATGACTGGAGGAAAATGTGCTGCTCCTACATTTGCGCTATTTTATGAAAAGCTCCTAAGAGATAAGCCTCTTATTAAAAGAAAATTTGATATTCCAAAAGGATTATTTGAGGGGATAGTAGATGGGCATAAGGAGATATATACAAAAACATCTCCTTTGCCAAAGAGAGGAGGAGATCTTTTTATAGAGGATAATGAGAGTGTAAAAAGTGGTGAGGGAGAGAGTGAAATTTTATTTTAAGGAGAGAAAAAGTTGGATAGTAGATATTTTATAGAGTTAAGACATGAGTTGCATCAAATTCCAGAACTTGCTTATCATGAGTTTAAAACTGCTGAAGTAATAAAAAGAGAACTTTCTAAAATGGGTATAGAGTATGTTGATAAGATAGGAAAGAGTGGAATTGTAGCTACTATTAAAAAGGGCAATTTAGATAGATCTATTGCAATTAGGGCAGATATGGATGCATTACCAATAAAAGAAGAGAATGATTTAGAGTATAAATCAAAGCATGAAGGGGTTATGCATGCTTGTGGACATGATGGTCATATGGCAATCTTATTAGCTGCTATCTCATTAATTAAAGAGATAGATTTTAATGGGGTTGTTCACTTTATATTTCAGCCAGCAGAAGAGGGTGGAGCTGGTGCTAAAGCTATGATTGAGGATGGATTATTTGAAAGATTTAAGATAGATAAAATATTTGCTCTGCATAATAGACCAACTGAAGAGTTTGGTAAGTTTTTTATAAGAGAGGGAGTTGTTACAAGTATTGTTGATAATTGGAAGATAGAAATAATTGGAAAATCTACCCATAGCTCACAGCCACAAAATGGTATAAATCCAATTGTAGTAGCCTCTCATATAATATTGGCTCTAAAAAATATATCTGCATTAAATCTATCTCCTCAAACACCTCATGTAGTAAGTGTGGCAAAGATAAATAGTGGTGATGCTTTTAATATTATTCCTGATAAAACTTTTATTGAAGGCTCTATTAGAGCTTTTGATAAAGAGACTCAGCTTTTAATTGAGCAAAGAATAAAAGATATTAGCAAAAATATAGCTTTAGCTTTTGGAGCAAAAGCCAATATTGAATATAACTATCTATATCCAGCAACTGTAAATAGTGATTGTAAAGGAGCTAAGAGAGCGGCTATAAATGTGGTAGGTAAAGAGAATTTGGTAACAGAGTATCCGCCAAGTATGGGTTCAGAAGATTTTAGTTTCTTTTTAGAAAAAAAGAAGGGTTGTTATATTTGGCTTGGTTCAAAAAAGGGGGATAAAATTACTCCTTTACATAGTAGCAAATATGATTTTAATGATGATTTAATAGAAATTGGAGCAAATTTTTGGAAAGAGCTTGTTAAAGAGGAGCTATCTTAAAATTTAGCTCTTCTATTAGCTAATAAAATAAGATGGAGAAACTCCATAAATCTTTTTAAACTCTTTAATAAAGTGGGATTGATCACTAAAATTACAATGATAGGCTACCTCTGTTAGGGGAGTAGATTTTTTAATAAGTCTTATTGCCTCTTCTATTCTTAGACGCAAAATATATTGATGGGGAGTTAAAGATAGTTGTTTTTTAAATAATTTAATAGTGTGATATTTATTAAATGAAGCAGCTTTTGCTATATCATTAATTGTTATATCCTCTAAGAAATGTTCATGAATAAACTCTATGGCTTTAGTGATATTTCCATTAAAGCTTTTGCAATGTTTGCCATAAGATGAATAGTTTAAAAGTAGATTTTCAATAAATTCAATAAGCTCTTCTTCAAAGGAGCTTTTATTAAAATTTTTATATAGCAATAAAAATTGGTTATTGATTGTTTTATTATTAATTTTTGTTTTAAAGATGATTTTTTTCTCTTTTTCTCCATAAATAGAATATACTATCTCATCTACCTCATTTTTATCAAGAAGTAGATTTATATAGCTCCAGCTACTATCTTTTTCTACAAAGTGTATTTCATTGGGATTAATAATTTTTAATTCATTTTGATTAATTAATATTCTATCTTGATTAATATTTAATTTATGAGTACCATTTAATATTAGACCAATTGAGTAGTGATTATGAAAATGAGGTTTAAAAGTTTGATTTGAAAAGGAGTGTTTTATAAAAATCTTCTT
>JAADEA010000034.1 GCA_013153675.1 Campylobacterota bacterium | reverse complement strand
ATATACTTCCCTATACTATAAAAGGAGAAGAGTATGGAGTTGGTAAAGGATTTTATAAAAAACTTCTTTGAGTTAGCCAATTTAATGAGTATCTATTTGTTATTTGGCTTGATATTTGCTGGGGTTTTAAAAGAGCTTTTGCCCTCTAATTTTATTACTAAGCATTTGGGGAAAAAGGGGATAGGAAGTATTATTAAAGCAACTATCTTTGGAATTCCTATGCCAGTTTGTTCATGTAGTGTTATCCCTTTGGCTAAATCGCTTCAAAAGCAAGGGGCTTCAGCTGGTGCAGTTCAGAGTTTTTTGATTGCTACTCCAATAACGGGAGTAGATTCTATATTTGCTACTTATAGTTTTTTTGGATGGTTTTTTACTCTTTATAGAGTGGCTACTTCTATTATAATTGCTATTATTGCTGGCATTTTGCAAGATATATTTGTTAAGGAGAAGAGATTTTTTATATCTGCTCCTTCTGACTTTTCTATTTTATCCAGAAGTTGTCAAGTTGAAATATCTACTTCAAAAAAATTTAGTATAAAAAGAGCTTTTAAGTATGCTTTTGATACACTCTTTAGTGATATTGCAAAATCTCTATTTATAGGATTGGTGGTGGGGGCCCTATTTGCAACATTTTTACCAAAAGAGTTGATAGAGAGTTTAGGTGGGAGTTTAATTGCGCTTTATTTAATAACTATCTTAATCTCTTTGCCTATGTATGTTTGTGCAACCTCATCTCTTCCAATTGGCGCTTCTATGTTACTTAGTGGAGTCTCATTGGGAGCAGTCTTTATCTTTTTAACTGCTGGTCCTGCTACTAATAGTGTAACAATGAGTGTAGTAAAAGATATGTATGGTAAGAGGGCTCTACTTATCTATCTATCTACCATTACACTTTTAAGCATTATATTTGGAGCTATTTTAGATTTATATCTGCCAGATTTTTTTATTGAGAAGGTAGTTGGAGAGAGTAAAAATGTAGGAATAGTAAACTATATTGCAACTGCAATTTTGCTGGGATTAACTTTTTATTATTGGAGAAGAAAATGAGAGATTGTCAAGTAGAAAATAGTAAATTAATTAATCGAGTAAAGAGAATAGAGGGACAAATTAGGGGGTTAAAGAGGAAACTTCAAGAGGAGCAAGAGTGTGGGCAAAAGGACCCATATGAGGTGATTAGACAACTTAGTGCAATTAAGGGGGCTGTAAATGGAATGATTAATTCATATATTGAGCATTATGCTAAAGAGCATATTGTAAAGGAGATAAGGGATGCTAGTGATGATGTGGAGGCTTTGGCTGTGATGGACTCTTTATTGGAGATTTTAAAGACCTTTGGAAGGTAGAGAATTTGGTCTTAAAGATAGAGATTGGAGGAAAAGATGGGAGATTTTTTTAGGTTAAAAGAGCGTGGGAGTGATGTTAAGACAGAATTTATTGCAGGCTTTACAACATTTTTGACAATGATGTATATTGTGCCAGTTAATGGGTTTATCTTAAGTGATGCTGGGCTTCCTATGGATGCAGTAATTACAGCTACAGCTCTAATTACTATTTTAGCAACTGCTTTTAATGGGCTTTGGTCAAATACTCCTATTGCAATGAGTGTTGGGATGGGGCTTAATGCCTATTTTACCTATGGTCTTGTGCTTGGGATGAAGATTCCGTGGCAGAGTGCTTTGGGAATTGTGTTTATCTCTGGGGTAATATTTGTGATTTTATCTTTTACAAAATTTAGAGTATGGATTATTGAGTCTATTCCAATAGATTTAAGAAGAGCAATTAGTGCTGGAATAGGGGCTTTTATTGCCTTTATTGGGCTAAAGCAGATGGGAATTATTGTAGCTGATAAGGCAACTTATGTAGCACTTGGAGATTTTGGTAATCCAGAGGTGTTATTGGGAGTTTTTGGGATTATTTTAGCTCTTATTTTGCACTCTTATAAGATTAGAGGCTCTTTTATTTTAGCAGTTGCTATTACTGCGCTTATTGGGTGGTTTGGAATAGATAAGTTTGCTTTTCCAAAAGAGTTTTTTAGTATGCCAGCCTCAATTGAGCCTATTGCCTTTAAGCTTGATATTGGCTCTGCCCTTACTCTATCACTATTGCCAGTTATTATTACCTTTTTAATTACTGATATGTTTGATACCCTAGGAACCCTAACTGCAATTGGAGCTAGAGCAAATCTATTTGAGAAGGATGAGAAGGCTTTAGAGAGAACTCTTCAAGCAGATGCATTAGCAACAGTTGGGGGCTCTTTATTGGGAGTCTCTACTACTACTGCTTTTATTGAGTCAGCAAGTGGGGTTGAGGCTGGAGGAAGGACAGGCCTTACTGCTCTTTTTACAGCGCTTTTTTTTATCTTAACTCTTTTTATGCTTCCTCTATTTAAGGCTATTCCTCAAAATGCAATTTTGCCTATTTTGGTGGTTGTTGGGGTGTTAATGTTTAGTGAGCTTGGGAGAATGAATTTTGCCAAAATGGATTTGGCAACTGCTTCAGCTTCATTTTTTGCAATTTTATTAATGCCTTTAACCTTCTCTATTACAAATGGGTTAGCAGCTGCATTTGTTACTTTTACTATTTTAAAGATTGCTACAAAAAGGTTTGAAGATTTGAATTTGGGCATTATAGTAATTGCTTTAATCTCACTATTGGTATTTATTTTGCATTAAGGGTAGAGTGTGGAGAGATATTATTATGGATATGATGAGTTTATAGGTGATACAAAGAGGCTGTTTGAGTTGACCAAAGAGTATAATCCAGATACTCTTTTGGCTATCTCAAGAGGAGGGGTGACCTTGGGGCACTTTTTAGCAATTGCAATGGATAATAGGCGTCTATTTACTCTTAACTCTATCCACTATGAGGATAGTAAGAAGCTAGATACTCTAAAGATATTTAATATTCCTTCACTTGAGGATGCTAAGAGGGTATTAGTAATTGATGATATTATTGATAGTGGTGAGACAATGAGAGAGATTATCTCTATTTTAAAGAGAAGATATCCAGATGTGGAGTTTAGGGTAGTTACTCTTTTTTATAAACCAACAGCCTCTTTTAAGGCAGATTACTCTTTAAAGGAGGCTACAAAGTGGATAGATTTTTTTTGGGAAGTTGATATAAATAGAGTCTCTTTATCCTCTAGGAGCTAATTTAGGCTCCTCTTTCTTATTAAATAAAAGGCTATTTTCATATTAAAAAATTAACAAATTGCTATATTTTCTTCTTCATTTCCATTAAATGATTATACTTATTAAAAATATTTATATTATCTTAATATGGTAGTAGAGTTTTTATATCCTCTTGTTAAATTTCAAGAAGTGGTCTACTACTACAACTTTTAGACTATTAAAAAAGTTTAGGAGGCAGGGTATGCGCTATACGTTTTATATCTTAGTTATATTTGTAGTAGTAGGGTGTGGAGGAGGCTCTTCGAGTAGCCAAGATACAATGAGTATATTAAGTGATGAGCAGACCTATTTGAGTAAGAGCTTCTCTATATTAGAAGATAACAATTTGACAATTGAAGAGTTTGGCTCTATCTTTCTTATTAAGCTCCCTGCCAATGGAGATGTAGTAGTAGAAGGGGAGTCTCTTATCTATATTCCTAATAGAGACTTTTTTGGAAAAGATAGCTTTAGTTATAGGGTAGATGATACTTTTTATAGTGTAGATGTTGAAGTAATTGGGGTAAATGATGAGCCAGTTGCGATTGGTAAGAGTTTAGTAGTATCAGTTGATACTCCATTAGAGATTGGTTTGGAGGCAGAAGATAGTGATAGTAAAGAGTTAGTTTATGAGATTATCTCCCATCCAAAATTTGGTTCTTTAGAAGGGACTGCTCCTAATTTAATCTATACTCCTAATAGTGGATTTAAGGGGGTTGACTCTTTTGAGTTTAGAGTTTGGGATGGGGAGCTATTTTCAAATATTGCAAAGGTGGAGATTGAGGTTAGTGATGAGGTTGGATTGGTTAAAGGAAGAGTTACATTTGATTATGTTCCAAATGAGGGGGGATTAGATTTTTATAATATCTCTCAAAAACCTATTAGAGGAGTGGTTGTTGAGTTAGTAGATGATAGTAGTAAAGAGGTTTTAAAAAGAACTTTTACTAATGGTGATGGAGAGTATAGATTTGATAATGTAGCTCTTGGAAAGAGAGTAAAGGTAAGAGTTAGAGCTCAATTAAATGATTATGATATAAAGGTTGTTGATAATACATCTAATTGGGCTTTATATGTATTAGAAGGAGAGAGTAGTATAGTAAAAGGAGAGGAGATTAGAAATCTAAATGCTAGCTGTGGCTGGGTGGATGGAGAGTATAAATTAGTAAGAGCTGCAGCTCCTTTTGCTATTTTAGATACTATCTATGAAGCTATTTTAAAAGTTTCTAATGATATCTCGCTTGATTTTCCACCTTTAAGAGTAAATTGGTCTCCTTATAATAGACCCGCTAGAGGGGATATTACTAATGGAGAGATTATTACTACTCACTATAGTAGCTCTGGAGATTTATATGTATTAGGAGATAGTGAGGTTGATAGTGATGAGTATGATAGACATGTAATACTTCATGAGTTTGCTCACTATTTTGAGTATAACTTTGGAAGATTTGATAATATTGGAGGGCCTCATAATATAGAGAGTCTTTTAGATATTAGAGTAGCTTTTAGTGAGGGGATGGCTAATGCTTTGAGTGGATATTTTGCTAGTGACCCTATTTATATAGATAGTTATTCAACCAACTCAAGTGAGTATTGGA
>JAADEA010000071.1 GCA_013153675.1 Campylobacterota bacterium | reverse complement strand
GAATAAGTTTTGTTTTAAAAAGACCTCTTTTTACTCTTTTCATTTTAAATATATGGATTTTTCTATTTGCTCTATCTAAAATAGCAAATGACTTTGAGCTTATCCATATAGGATGTCCACAAACTTGATCCCCTCCAAAATCTATTACATTACATTTTAAATTTGGTATTTCATCTTTTTGATATAGCTCTTTTATATCATTAATTGGTCCTTCTTGTTTACAAGTAATATTAAATCCAGCCTTTCCTACCATTTTTAATTTTCTTACATCAATTAATACTCCAGCTGGTCTATCTCTTGATGTTAAAAGAACCATTTTATAAATTGGATTATATGCATCTGCTGATCTTGGTCTAAATGGAAGTCTCATTTTTCTTATAAATTCACCATCTTTTGTAGTATAGAAAGATACAAAATTAGAACCCTTTGCTACCATCATTACATAGTTTGCTTTTTTCCCAATTCCCATCAAATCAGCATGATGGTTTAGTGATCCTTCTACATGATATTCATCTAAAAAGAGCATATTTTTATAATCAAATACTAATAATCTATTGTGAGGATCATGTTCATCTGCAAAGTAGACAATATGTTGTACATATTTGCCTATACATCCCTTTATATCATTAGTGGGACTTAAAGGAATAAAAAAAGAGTTATTGTTTATATCTGAATGATTAACCCAAAATATTGAGTTATTAGCCTGTAAAAATGTAGATAAAAATAGTGCCAATAGCCATTTGTAAATTTTCATAATAAGCCTCCTTTAATTGCCTTTGATTATATTTTAGGCAATTAAGGAGGTAAATGATTAAAAAAATTTCAAATTGAAATAAAATTTATACAAAATATTACAAAATGTAATAACTATTCTACACTTACTTCTACTGGATCACTCTCCCATAATCCATGTTTTGTACAATAACTCATTGCAGTAAGTTTTAAATTTTTCATTGGAATAATATGAAAATCTACTTCTACATGACCTTTTTGGTTTCCAAGAGTTCCTGGAGTAAAAGTAGCTTGAGCAAGAAGAGTATCTCCATCCCATAATTGAACATATGCAATATAGTGATCAAAATCGTCTGGATGAGAATATTCATTTCCAACTTTTACTTTTACACAAAAAGGTTCACCTTTTTTTGCGCTCTTTTCACAATGGATAAATGGAGAGTGTCTATCGATATAATCTTTTTTTGCCTCTCTTTCTACTGTGTCAATATCTACATATCTATTGATCTTTGGCATTTTAAATCCTTTCAATTGGTTTTAGAGCCAAATTATATCACAAAAATATTTAAATCGGATAAATTTTCTCTTTTTTATTTAATTTTTATTTAAGAAGAGAGGAGGAGTTTTAGTAGTTATTGGCAATAATTGAGTCACTAATCCATTTTCTAAGAAGATCCTCCTCTTTTTGGGAAATTTTTGCATCTTTATGAATAAGTAAATAATCTTTTGGAGGCATTTTCCAAAGAGAATCTACAATATCTTTTAGAAGTTTTTCTCTATTTTTCTTAGGATATTGATAGCAAATAGAGAAATTGAGGGCTCTTAATCCCCCATTTATATGAGATCTAACCTCCCAAGATATTGGTGCTATATATCCATACCATGGAACTTTGTATTCATTTGAATGGCAATCGTAACAGCTTCTTTTTAAAATTGCCATTACCTCTTTTGGTGCTTTTATCTCATCTTCTTTTGATGCTTTTGGCTTTGGAGGAAGTTTAATTTGAATAAATTGAATTAATATTAATCCTCCAATTAGCCATAAAAGCATTAATTTTAAAGTCTTCATTCTTTAAGATCTTTTCCAAAAATTGTACATTGTTTAGTAATAGCACAAGCTGGGCAAAATCCTACTATTCCTGCAATTAGAGGAATAATTCCAAGATATAACCATTTAATACCTGTAATAAAAGCTGCAATAATTAATGCACTTCCTAAAACTATTCTAAATGGTCTACAAAATTTTGCCATTTTTTTTGCATTTATTGCCATTGTTAACTCCTTTTTATTTTAAATATACTTTAATTCTTCTATCTTTTTGATAAATAATTAAACTTAATATTTTTTATAAGTTTTACTCAACTTTTAGCTCTTCTGGTGATGATAGTTCCATAACTTTCCATGGAAGCCCCTCTTTATTTAGCTCTTCCATAAAAGGATCTGGATCAAACTCTTCCATATTATGAACACCCTCTTTAAACCATATCTTTTTAAGTATTAATTTTGCTCCAATCATTGCAGGTACTCCAGTAGTATAACTTACACATTGGCTAAGTACCTCTTTATAACAATCTTGATGATCTTTTACTTGATATATATAGATAGTTCTCTTTTTCCCATCTTTTACTCCATGAACTACTACTCCAATATTTGTTTTTCCTTTTGTTCTTGGTCCAAGGGAAGCTGGATCTGGTAGTAGAGCTTTTAATAGATGAAGGGGAATAACTTTACATCCATCTACTTCTATTGGATCAATTCGTGTTAATCCTATATTATCAAGCACTTTTAAATGGGTTAGATAGCTTTTAGAAAATGTCATCCAAAATCTAATTCTTTTTAGACCTTTTATATTTTTAACTAAAGACTCTTCTTCTTCATGATATAGAAGATAGCTATCTTTTGGACCAATTTCTGGATAGTTCCAAACCATCTTTATCTCCATTGGTTCAGTCTCTATCCACTTTCCATTTTCCCAGTATCTTCCTTTTGAATTTACTTCTCTAATATTAATTTCTGGATTGAAATTTGTAGCAAATGGATATCCATGATCCCCTGCATTACAATCTAAAATATCTATTGTCTCAATAGTATCAAAGTAGTGTTTTTGAGCATAAGCAACAAATACATTTGTAACCCCTGGATCAAATCCACTTCCAAGAAGACCCATTATATGTGCTTTTTTAAATGCTTCATCTCTTGCCCACTGCTCTTTATATTCAAATTTTGCACTATCTGGATGCTCATAATTTGCTGTATCTAAATAGTGAGTCTTTGTTTCAATGCATGCATCCATAATAGTTAAATCTTGATATGGTAAGGCTACATTAATTACAATATCGGCATTTGTCTTTTTTATTAATTCTACTACCTCTTCTTTTTTATCTGCATCTACTTGTGCTGTATTAATTTCTACTCCAATTTTATCTTTAATATCTTTTGCGATTTTGTCACATTTGCTTTTTGTTCTACTTGCAAGGGTAATATTCCCAAAAGTATCTTTATTCATGGCACATTTAAAGGCTACTACATTACCTACCCCTCCAGCGCCAATAATTAATGTATTTGTTCCCATTGATAACTCCTATTTCAAAGATTTTGAAAATTATACCATCAAGTTAGAAAATTAATATATGCTATAATTTCTCATTCTTTCTAAAAGGCGGTAGATGATAGAGGTAAATAGTGAACTTATTGAGCATATGGCTTCACCAAAAAATTATGGACCCTTAAAAGATTATGATGCAATGGGTATTGGTGAAAATCCTCAAAATGGAGAAAAGGTTATTGTATATATTAAGGTAGATGAGAGTAGCGGTGTTCCAAAGATTGTAGATATAGGCTTTGAGGCAATTGCTTGTATGACAACAGTTGTAGCAGGATCTATTATTACAAATGAGGCAAGAGGAGTAGATTTTGAGATGGCAAATGAACTTATCTCAACTACTCTTGGAATGCTTGATACTATTCCTCCAGAAGATGCTGCATGTTCAGAGATAGTTGCATTGGCTCTTGAAGCTGCTATTGATACATATATTGCTAAAAAAGAAAATCCAAAATCAGGAACGATTATATATAAAATTCAACATAGTTGTGATCCAAATAGAGCTCATCAAAAGGATTAAAAATGGAAAGACTTTTAGTAATGGTCCATGAGCTTTGGCTTGAAGTGTTAATGGCTTCTTTTATGAGTAAAAAGAGCAAAATGGAATTAAACCATTTTAGTGATATTATATTTAGGCATTTTTGTTGGATAGAAAACTATTTAATAGAACATAAAATTGAGTATGACTATAATAGAGATCAAATACCAATTAAAGTTGATAGATTAAGAGTGATTTTAGATGATATTTTAAGAAGATCAAAAGAGATAGATCTCTTTTTATTAAAATTGGAAGATAAAGAGTTAAGAGATAGAATATCTAACGATCTTAAATATATTACTTTTGCTATTAGCAGATTTGAAGATGAGGTAGTAGATGCTTTTAATATGAAAAGAGAGCTTCCAAATATCCATTTGTCAGATGAAGCAAGAGATGCATTGACTCTATTTTTGTTTGAAGAGAGTTATAAAGAGTATGAGCTAATTTTAATATATAACTATCTTAAAGCCCATTGCAAAGATTATAGATTAATTAGAATTTTTCAGATTTTAATTGATGAGAGTTTTTTTCATCTAAAAAGTTTTGGTGAATTAATGGCAAAAATGGGAATTTTAGCAGTACCAAGAGTAGTTCACTCATCTTTATATAAGGTAGAGGATATTAAGGAGTTTTTAAAGAGTGGAATAGAAGAAGAAATTGCGGCAAAAGAGCAGTGTAGAGAGTTGTCTAATAAGGTAAAAGAGAGTAGTAAGGAGCTATCAGCATTTTTTGATTTTATAGATAATCAGGAAAATTACCATATCTCTTTAATGAAAGAGGCTTTAAAATATTATGAGGAAAAAAGATGAGATTATTTACATCTATAATATCAAATCTATTTGGTAAATTTGCATCTTTTAAATTTCCTTCTAAATTACAACATCTAATTAACTACTCTTATTGTAAACTCTTTAATATAGATCTAAGTGAATTTAAAGAT
>JAADEA010000079.1 GCA_013153675.1 Campylobacterota bacterium | reverse complement strand
AATGTAGCAGTTACTGCTGCTCTTATAAGCTTGTGTTAGTCTATTTTTTGCTAAAATGGATAAGTTTAAATCTATCTCCCATCATAGTTGGTGCAATTAAAACCTTTATTTTATCAGCTTGGTCTAGATAGGCTGAGGTGGTAGATACTTTATGGTATTGCTCTAATATATCTATAATTCCAAATCTAACAAGAGCTCTTGCTTGAGTCTCATAGATTTTAAGTTTAGCTCCAGCTTCACTAAAGGCATCAATTATATGGTTAAAGTTTACATCATAAGTGATATCGCTCTTTTTAAAAAATCTCTTTAAATCCACCTCTTTATCAAATAGGGGCCAAGTTTGATGTTTATAATATATTCTAATAGAAAAGTCATTTCTTACATATCTCTCTCCATAATCAAATGATAAAAACTCAAATCTCTTAGCTGCATTTACAATATCTCTTGCAAACTCCTCATATCCAATAGCAATCTCCCCCTTTTTTAAGCGGTGTCTTTTTGCAAACTCTATTAGTTTTTCTTCTGCTCTTATCCACTCAATATTAAAATTATTAACAACTGCAATCTCTTCATCT
Source organism: Campylobacterota bacterium (assembly GCA_013153675.1). Next base: position 4,245 of record JAADEA010000079.1, on the reverse strand, counting down.
TTATATAACTCACAAGCAAATGCATCAAAAATCTCATTTGAGATAAAAAAGGCCTCCTCTAACTCTAGCTCTTTTATATCTTTAACATACTCAATCTTTACAAAATCTCCAAAGTTTTTCTTAAAATACTCCTTTTGAGCCTCTATCACTAAATCTTGCCTCTCTACAATAATAAATCTCATACTATCTAATAGCTTCTCATCTTGAGTATAGAGCCATCTAATCATATCCCCCATTAAGTAGCCCTGGTGAGCTCCAATCTCTACTAGAGCAATATCTCTTGATAGCCTATTTGCTTTAATCTCATTATAGAGATAGTTTGCAATTGAGGCTCCAAAAAATGGGGTAGTAGATACTGCTGTAAAAAAGTCCCCCTCTTTTCCAATCTCTTTAAAGGAGCTATAATAGCCTCCTTCTCCATATAACCACTCATTCATAAACTCACTAAATCTCATCTTTTTCCTTAAAATCTATTTTTGAGTAGAGTTTTAATAGCTCTAGCTCTTTTGAGAGCTGATATATCTTAATCTCTAGCTTTTTTATCTTATAGGAGTTTTTTAATATCAATACATCCTCTTTTGTGGCTTGTCCAGCTCTATATAGCTTATTGGTATTTTTTAAAAGTCGCTTATATATATTTGCCTCTTTTTTGGCAAGTTTTATCTCTTTATCAAGAAGATTTATTTTTTTTCTAACAATCTTATAGTCTTGCTCAATACTCTTTTTGCTATTTTTATAGTTAATTTTAGCAATAATCTTTTCTAGTTTTGCCTTTTGAAGCTCATCTTTTGTATTAATAGAAAGGGGCATTGAGACTCTTAAGTTATATCTGCTAAAGCTATCTTTCATCCCAATTGGAGCTGGAGATAGCTTTGTGTAGCTAGCTCCAATAGAGATTGTTGGAAGAAACTTTGTTGCAACTAGTTTTGAGTTTAGTTTGGCTACTTCTATATTTTTAGAAGCGATATCTAGCTCTAAATTTTTGTCCTTAAACTCTTTTTTTGATATTAATCTTAATTTAGGAAGCTTTAATCTATTTGGGTCTTTATTGCTTATTTTTTTAAAGTTTCCCTTAAGCTCCTCAATTGAAGATTGCAAATTTAAGATACTAATTTGGGTTTGGTTTTTTTTTGCAAGCGCTTTATCAACCTCTATTAAATCGATTAATCCAACTTCAAACTGCTCCTCTTTTCTCTTTACATCAATCTCATCATTTTTTAGCTGCAGTTTTAATTTCTCTAAATTTAACTCGCTCTTTCTTATATTAAATAGGGTCTCAATAGCCTTTATAATAAGAGAGTTCTTCTCTTGAGTAAGCTTTTTATTCTCTACCTCATATCTTGCTTTTGCAAACTTAATTCCATAATATATCCCACCACTTTTAAATATTGGTTGGTCAATTGAGATAGAAAACATATCACTTCTAGAGCCACCTTGCTCTAGACTATAGTCCCAGCTTCTTTCAAAATTGAGCATTATTGGAGATATCCAACTCTTTGAATCAATCTGCCTTTGAAGCAGATTTTTTTGAAATTGGGTCTGATAGAACTCTTTATATTCTGGTGATAATATATCTTCTAGCTCATAGCTATAAAGAGTGCTAATAAATATTAAAAGAGCTACTCTTCTCACCTATTAACCTCAGCTATTGCTAACTCTAATCTCTTAAACCCTTCTTCTATCTCATCTTGAGTAATTGTAAGAGGAGGTAAAAATCTAATAGTATCTCTTCCAGCTTTTAATAAGATTAAACCCTTCTCAAAAGCCTTTTTAATAACTTCTTCTTGAATTTTGCTATTTTGACATCTAATTCCTCTCATTAATCCAACTCCAACACTTTTGGTAAATAGCTCTGGAGTACTCTCTACTAACCCCAATAGCTCCTTATCAAACATCTTAATTCTTTTTTCTAAAGAGCCCTCTTTATACTCCTTTTCTAAAATATCTAATACCTCTAAAGCAGCTCTTGTGCTTAAAAAGTTTCCTCCAAATGTGCTTCCATGGTCTCCTGCAGAGAATATATCTTTTAGAGTTGTCATAACTGCTCCAATTGGAACTCCTCCTCCAAGACCTTTGGCTAAAGTGATAATATCTGGCTCAATCTCATAAAGATTGCTTGCTAAAAACTCTCCACTTCTATATACTCCCGTTTGCACCTCATCTACTATTAATAGAAGCTTCTCTTTCTTTAAAAACTTTGCTAATGCTTGAATCTCCTCTTTTGAGAATGGCTCAACTCCTCCTTCTCCTTGAACTAATTCAATCATAACCCCAATAGTCTCTTTATCTATATTTCTATATATCTCATCAATACTCTTTACATGCAAAAATCCATCTGGATATGGGGAGAAGTTTGGAGTGTGCATCTTCTCTTGTCCTGTTGCTTTAACTGTTGTAATTGTTCTTCCATGAAATGAGTGCTCAAGTGTAATTATCTTATATCTCTTATTCTCAAAGTTTGTATATCCATACTTTCTAGCAATCTTTACTGCCGCCTCATTTGCCTCAGCTCCTGAGTTTCCAAAAAATAGCCTCATATCATATCCACTTAGCTCAATAATTCTTTTTGCTAACTTTACTTGAGGCTCAATTACCCAAAGATTTGAGGTGTGAATTAGTTTTTTGGCTTGCTCACAAATTGCCTCAGCAACCCTTTTATTTGCATGCCCAACACTACAAACCCCAATTCCACTTCCAAAATCTATATACTCTTTCCCACTCTTACTATATAATTTTGCCCCTTCTCCTCTTATAAACTCCTCATAATTTTTTGCATATGAGTGAAGAAGATACTCTTTATCAAGCTGCTCTAGACTCATTTACCATCCTCTTTTTTTCAATAATTATACTATAAATATAATTAGTTACAATTGCAGCTAAAATTTTAAAGGGGTTAGATGTTAAAAAAGATTGATAGAGGCGTGGTTTTAATGCTACTTGCCTCTTTTATATTTGCCATTATGGGAGGTGCTGCAAAGATTTTAAGTGACTCTTTGCCACCACTTGAGATTACCTTCTTTAGAAATATATTTGGAGTAGCCATTATTGCAGCTGCTTTAATAAAAAGGGCTCCAAAAAATAGAGGAGGAAAGCCTCTTCTTCTTTTTTTTAGAGGATTTATTGGCTTTTTGGCTCTAGTGGCCTATTTTTATAATATGGCTCATATCCCTTTGGGGGTTGCTGTAACTTATAATAAGACCTCTCCTCTATTTTTGGCCTTTTTTGCTTGGCTATTTTTAAATGAAAAGCTTCCAAAAAGTGCAATTTTAGCTTTGATTTTGGGCTTTATGGGAATAGTATTAATTGCTAAGCCAGAGGGTTTTAGCTTTAGCAAATATGATATATTGGGTATCTTTTCTGGAATTGGTGCAGCTTTGGCATATACCTCTATTAGAGAGCTAAGAAAATATTATGATACTAGAACAATTGCTCTTTCTTTTATGTTAACAGGGACCATTGGCCCTCTTATATTAATGGTAGCTTCATACTATATCGACTCTTTCTCTTTAGATTTTTTATTTTCAAAATTTGTTATGCCAAAGGGGAGCGATTGGTTTTTTATTATAGTAGTTGGAGTTAGTGCAACTATCTCTCAACTCTTAATGACAAAAGCTTATTCCCTAACAAAAGCTGGTATTGTTGGCACAATTACATATACTCAAATTCTATTTGCAATTATTATTGGCACCTTGCTTGGAGATAGCTTTCCAGATATCTATACTCTTTTAGGAATCTTATTAATTATTACTGCTGGAGTGTTAGTGGTTGTAAAAAAATAAAATAGTGCAATAAAATGAGACTAAAGCTTTAAAAAATAGTATAATCCCAAATAAAAAGGGATTAAAATGAAAGAGTTTATCCAAGAGAGCTGGAGAGAGTATATTGGATTTTTTAGAGGAGTTATTCATAATAAATCCTCTAGAAAATATGCAATATTTGCAGCTTTATTAATAGAGGGTGCAATTTTTATTGGCTTAATTATAGGAATGGTAAAATAGGAGGAGAGGATGGGAAGAGTAGTTATATTTGTATTGCTTTTTATAGGGTTTTTAATAATTAAGATGGTTCTTATTGGCGGTAGAAAGGTTGTTGAGGTTGGGGCAGAGGCGTTTGATTCAGTAAATGGAACTAACTACTCTACTAAGCTCAACTTTTATCTTACGCCTCCAACCCTTGATGAGTCAATTGTTGGGCTCTTATCAATTGCATCTTATGAGAGCAAAGAGATAGGGTTGGTTGAAAGAA
>JAADEA010000061.1 GCA_013153675.1 Campylobacterota bacterium | reverse complement strand
ACTACTACTATATTTAATAGTTTTAATATCTCTTTTGGAGCTTTTAGAGTTTTAAAAGAGTCGTGATTACCTCCTACTACTATTATCTTCTCTACACTATCTCTTAGAGATAATAAAAAGTTATAATAAAGTTCTAAGGCACTATTTGATGGAAAATATTGATCAAAAATATCTCCTGCAATAATAAAAGCATCTGGTTTTAATTTATTGATTTTTTGGCTTAGCCAATCAAATAGCTCTAAAAATTCACTCTCTCTTTCAATTGTATTGATCAAATGACCAATATGAAGATCGCTTGTGTGTACTATTTTCATCTAAAAGATAGCAAGACTGCTCTTATAAAAGAGCAGTTGCGTCAGTTACATTATATTTTAATCCAATCTCTTCTGGAGTACATCCAAGAGCAAGAGCTAAAAGTTGTGGTAGATGAAGAACAGGAATATTAATATCTCTTCCAAGTTGTTTTCCTGCACTATCTTGTTTTAGATCTAAATTTAGCTGACAAAGAGGACAAGGAGTAACCATTACATCCGCATTATTATCTATTGCATCAACTAATGCATTTCCACTTAGGGCATTACTTGTCTTTGGAGCTTGCAAATCTACATGGAAACCGCAGCATTTATTTTTACTTTCATAATCTATGCTATTTCCTTGAAGAGCTTCAATTAGCATATCTAAAGAGTTTGGTTTATATGGATTTTCTGGAGAAAATTCTACTTCACCTTCTTTTAGAGCCTCATCACTATCATCAAACTCTCCAACTGGAGGAAGAGGAATATTATGTTTAGCATGTAGATGAGATGGTCTAATATTATGGCATCCATAAAAAGGAGCTACATTTAGATAATTTAGAGGTCTTACTACTTTTTTAGCAATATTTTCTACTCCATAATCATCAATTAAAGCATAAATAAAGTGTCTTACGCTAACACTTCCTTTATATTCAAGTCCTACCTCTTTGAGCTTTTCATTTACTTGCTCTTTTAATTTTGGATCATTATCAAGTCTCTCTTTTGTCATTGCAGTATTTAATTGACAAGTATTACATATAGTAATCATTGGAAGATTTAATTTTTCTGCATAACAGATATTTCTTGCATTTAATACAAGAGCTAAAAAGTCATCAAAATCTTGTAGGTGACTTGCACCACAGCAACTTGCTTCATCTAATAATACTATCTCTATTCCAAGCTTTTTAGCAACAGCTAAAGTGGAAGATAAAAGCTCTGGTGTCGATTCTCTTGCTGTACATCCTGTATATAGAGCATATTTTAACTGTTTCATTCCTAAATCCTTATAAATGGTTCTTTTGAGATATCTCTATTAATTTTTGAATCTCTTCTAAATTCTTACTTCTTGGCATTTTCTTCTTCATAATATCAAATGGGTGAACTTTGCCAGCTTTAATCATCTTTAGAGCTTCACTTAGATGTTTTAATACTCCAATACCTTCAGAGTATAGTACAATATCTTGCTCATCTAAATATCCAAATTTCTTAATAGATCTTACAAAGCCTTCTGCATGTTTTGTAGCTACATTTCTCTTTGCCACACCCTTTTCAAATTGCATATTATGTAGTTTTGTAATCTTTTCTATTGGATTTACATCTTTTGGACAAGCCTCTGCACACTCAAAACATTTTACGCAATCCCATACTCCACTTCCAAGTTCAGCTGTAATTTCAAGTCTTTCTCTTTGTGCATTATCTCTTGGATCCACACTAAATCTATAAGCTGCTGCAAATGCTGCTGGTCCAAGATAATCTTCATTTACTTCAATTACAGGACAAGCATAATGACAACTTCCACATTGGATACAATAATCAGCATCTAAGAAATTTTCTACCTCTTCTGGGCTCATAAGAGTCTCTGAGGTTGGATGAGGATCTACCTCTGTCTCTACATATGGCTTAATTGCTGCATGTTTTTCCCAAAAATCGCCTTTGTCTATAATCATATCTTTAATAGCTCTCTTTTTACTTTGAGGCTCAAAAACTAACTCTTCCCCAAAAAGGTCTATTAACTCATAAGCATTTTGTTTACATGATAAGACAGGTTTTCCATTTACTTTAATTCCACAAGCTCCACAAATTCCGTGGCGGCAACTTCTTCTATAACTAAAAGAGCCATCATGTTCCCATTTAATTCTATTTAGTAGATCAAGGATGAGCTCATCCTTGCCAACTTCCATCTCATAAGTTTTATAATATGGCAGATAATCTGTTTCTGCATTAAATCTAAAAGCTTTTATTTTAATTTTTCTCTTTTCGCTCATCCCAGTCTCCTTAATATTTGCGCTCTTTTGGCTCAAATTTGCCAAGTACTACATCTGCATATTCAATATCTAAAGAGTAATCTCCATTAAATTTAGCATATGTATGTTTTAAGAAGTTTTCATCATCTCTTTTTGGAAAATCTTCTCTATAATGGGCTCCACGACTCTCTTTTCTATTTAGAGCACCTTCAACTATAAATAGAGAGAAATCTATCATATGTCCAAGCTCAATTGCCTCTTGCAAGTCAGTATTATATGTATTGCTCTTATCATCTATTCTAATATTTTTATATCTTTCATATAGCTCTTTTAGTTTTTCTTTTTGTTTTTCTAAAGACTCTTTTGTTCTAAATACGCCAGCATTTGCTGTCATACTCTCTTGAAGTTCATTTCTTAACTCTGGAACTCTCTCATTTCCATTATTTGTTTTAATTCTATTTACTTTTTCAATCATTCCTTTTGCATCCTCTTTTGAGGCAGGAGCAAGATCGATATTTTCCATATCTTTAACCATAGATTCTCCAGCTACTCTTCCAAAGAATAGTGCTTCAAGTAAAGAGTTTGCTCCAAGTCTATTTGCTCCATGTACACTTACACAGCTACACTCTCCAGCTGCATAAAAACCTTCAACCAACTCATTTGGACTCTTTTTAACTTGACATCTAATATTTACTGGAATTCCTCCCATTGAATAGTGGGCAGTTGCAGAGATTAAAATAGGCTCTTTTAACATATCTCTACCTAAGAATGTAATTGCCAAATCTCTTAATTCTGGTAATTTTTTTAATATTACCTCTTTTGGCAAGTGAGTTAGATCAATATATACTGCATCTTTATTTGGTCCAACTCCTCTTCCTTCTCTAATCTCTTGCATAATTGCTCTACTTACTACGTCTCTACTTGCAAGCTCTAAGGCATTTGGAGCATATTTTTCCATAAAACGCTCGCCTTTAGAGTTGTATAATCTTCCACCTTCTCCTCTTGCTGCTTCAGAGATTAATATTCCACTTCCTCCAAGTCCTGTTGGGTGAAATTGAACAAATTCCATATCTTCAAGAGGAAGACCTTTTCTTGCTACTATTGATAGAGCATCTCCAGTATTTGCATGGGCATTAGAGTTTATTTTAAAAGCTCTTCCATAACCGCCTGTTGCAAACATTGTAACTTTGCTATTAAAAATTACTGGTTCACTATTTCTAATATTATATGCAGCAATTCCCTTTACTTTACCATCTTCATATAATAGATCTGCACAGTAGTATTCATCAAAAAATTCAACTCCAACTCTAAATGCTTGCTCATATATAGTTTGCAATAGAGTAAGACCTGTTCTATCTGCTGCAAAGCATGCTCTTGGCTTACTTTGTCCGCCAAATGGTCTAATAGCTATTTTTCCATCTGGAGTTCTTGAAAATACTGCTCCCATTCTCTCAATCCATCTAATTGTTTCAGGAGCATTTGAACACATAAGCTCAATTGCATCTTGATCACCAAGATAATCGCTTCCTTTTACTGTATCAAATTCATGTAGCTCAGTTGAGTCTCCCTCACCAAGCGCAGCGTTAATTCCTCCTTGAGCCGCTCCAGAGTGGCTTCTTAGAGGATGTAACTTTGTAATTACAGCAACCTTTTTTCCAGCAAGTTTTAACTCCCTTGCAGCTGCTAAACCAGCCAATCCAGCACCTACGATAACCGCATCATATTGGTAAATTTTAACGTCATTTATCTCCATAGACCCTATCCCTTGGATAAATTTGAGCCAATTATAATATGATTGATGTATAAGAAAGATTAATAGCTAAAAATTAACTCTTTGTTGCTAAGAAGTGTTACGATTAGAAAATTATTTATACTCTAAAAGGACTTTTTCTAACTCCTCTAAATCTATAATTGCTAACTTTACCTCTCTTTTGGTATGTTTAAAGGTATATTTATATATGCTTTTAATATAGTTGCTACTATTTACTCCAATTAATATATCAGCTCCACTATCAAAAGCATCTAAGAGCATTTTTGCTCCTTTAAAAGAGGCAAAATTAAAATTAATATCTTTTAAAGATAATCCTATTGGTTTTTGACTAAGGGAGAAGTTGATTCTTTTTATATTAAAGCTATCAATATATTTATCTATTTCTTCTTTTCTTTTAGGAGAGATATCTCCATAATATATAGCAAAGTTTTTGTTATTTATATCATCTTTTTTAAATGGAATCTTTTTTGATAAGAGGCTATATAAGATAGATTCTATTTTTGATTCTTTCTTTTTAAATTGAGATGGTATTATAGATTTTAACTCTTCTATATCTTGGCTATAATCTTTTTTGAAAATAGTATTATTAACATATTCGCAATAGTCAATAGAATAGGAGTGTTCAAATAGTCTCTCTAAAAGAGGATATTTGATTTTTGGATTTTTCTTTATAGCCATATTTGCTATAATTGATATAGCATCTCCTCTATAATGGTTAATATAATTAAATGTCTCTGATGCATAATGAGTAGGGTAGAGTAGATAGTAATACTCTATTAACTCTTCATCTAAAAATTCTTTTATA
>JAADEA010000094.1 GCA_013153675.1 Campylobacterota bacterium | reverse complement strand
ATATTCATGGAAGAAAAGATCTACCTGATAGATCTCATTTAAAAGAGAGTTTTAGATTATTTGGATTTGTAGAGCTTATTCTATCTCGACTCACTTTATCAATAATTCCATCAAACACATTATATTTTTTACTTGATGGAATACCAGGAGGAAGCTCTCCTTCTATTTTCATAGTATCACCATAGTTGTTATACTCTCCCTCTCCTGAGAATAGAGATAATTTACCGTTAACTTTTCCTTGTTTTGGTAGTTTAAATCCACTTAATGTAAAACTCTCTTTTAAATGAGATCTATCAGGTAGATCTTTTCTTCCATGAATATGAGCTAATCCATGATATACAGTAATATTTTTTACATGTTCAGCTGGATTTTTATAAATAATTACAGCACTCCATCCACCCCACTCTCCCATCCAATTTCCATCATTTCCTATAGTAGCATGAACATTGGCAACTGTTAGAGTATATTTTTTACCAGGTTGTATATTATGGCTCTTTAACCAAGATGTAATATCTGCATATGCACTATATGGTCCTCCTTCATGATCAGTATAAAAATTTGACATATAATTTAGTCTAATTGCTTGCGCTACTTGATAATCTTTATCTCCATTTAACTTTATAAGTACTTTATTTGCATCTGTTTTTCTAATATCAAAATGTCCATCATATTTTGCATTAATGTATTGATAACTACTATTTCCAAATCCAAAAAATCCATTAGTAACCTTTGGATAATATTGGCTTGATGGATAACTTGGATTATATGATTGATGACTATGAAAGTGTGCAGACCAAAATAGTCCTGCCCATACAACTTCAGATCCTTCTGGAATAGTAAAGTTTGCACTGGTAGAATTAAATGTTTTTGCACCAATTCCTCTATTTCCATCTATATCTATAAATCTAACAATATATCCATTATTACCCCCATATCTACCACCTGCATAACTATCTATACATTTGGCATTTAATATCTCATTTAGGCTTCTTGTCTTTTTAGCATCTAAAGTTGTTAAACATTCACTTGTATTTCCAATAATTAGATAATTTCCAGGTAAATTTCTTGTACTTGGAGGATTAACTATTTTAAAATCTATTTGATCATTTGAATCAATATCTTCATATTGAGTATTTAAGGTGATATTTAAATGGACGGTTGCACTATCTTTATGTCCATATTTATCTATAATTGTATATTTAAAGCTATCATAAGTTACCTCTTTTGTAGTAGGTTCATAAGTAAATGTACCATCTGAATTGATAGTTAGTTTTCCTTTTGATGGGTTTGTATGAGAAATAACTTTTAAATTAGAACCTGTATCATTATTTAATACATTATCTCTTAGTTTAAATCCAACTCTTACTTCATAACTATCATCTTGAGCATCGGCATACTTTGGTTTTGTTACAGTAATTAAGAAACTCTCTCTATTAGACCAACCATCTTTGTCTCTTGCACTAAATCTTAACCAATATGTTCCAGTAACTGTTGGAGTTCCACTAATATATGCACTGCTTTTATTAAAAGATAGCCCTTTTGGAAGTGTTCCTTCTAATCTATATTCTAAAATTTTATCTCCATCTGTTGGTTGCACATAACTTTTTAGATCAAATTTATATTTAGTGTTGACTACTATTTTTTGATCTGGAATTGGTTTAATAATTGGAGGATCTCTTTTGATTACTTTTATATAAAAGCTTCTTGAATTAGACCAACCATCTTTATCTCTTGCTTTTAATGATAGTTTATAAGTGCCAGTTCTTCTTGGAGTTCCTCTAATAATTCCAGTATATCGATTAAAATATAATCCAGAAGGTAGAGTACCACTTAATCTGTATTCTAATATTCTATCTCCTTCTGTTTTTTGAACATAGTTACTTAAGTTATAAGTAAAACTTTTATTTAGAATAATTGTCTTATCTGGAATTGGTTTAATATATGGAGGTGTCTTTTTAATTACTATAAGATAAAAGTACCTATAACTTGACCAACCATCCTTATCTCTTGCTCTAAATCTTAATCTATATGTACCAGTTCTTCTTGGAGTTCCGCTCAAAATACCACTAAAGCGACTAAAATATACCCCTGGAGGAAGTGATCCACCCAATTCATATCCTAAGATTCTGTCTCCATCTGTTCTTCTAACATAATTTCTTAAGTAGTAACTAAAGCTTTTATTTACTAATACAGTTTTATTTGGAATATAATTAATTTTTGGAGGAGTTCCTCTTCTTGTACTTGGAAATTTTATACTGAGGCTATATGTGTGATATCCAAACTTCCATGTTCCATCAAATACTGTAAAATAATAGGTTTTTCCTTTTTTTACCCTAAAAGAGTAAGATTTATATCTTGAACCATTATCTTTTCTTGTAATATCTTGCCCAGAACAGCTACCAGGACAATATGTTCCAACCTTAAAATCTACTGCATCTCTTGAGTATAGACTAATAGTAACGGTTCCATCTGCAGGTGCTCTAAAGCGATAAACATCTCTCCAATCTCCTGCTCTATTATTTAATACTCCAGAGCCAGAATAGTATTGGCTTCTTGTCCAAATATACTCTCCTGGACACCTATTATTTTGTCCTTCGCTATCAAAAGCAAAGGCAAAAGTTGTAAATAGAAGTAAAAATGTAATCCACAAATAGATAAAGCGTCTCACTTGCTTCATGGTACTCTCCTTATTATTACTTATTGATATTATATCACAAAATTATCCATAAAATGGGAATATTTAAAGAAAATATAAAAAAATTATGGAAAAATTAACAAAATGTAATTTTAGAAAGTATATGTTAGAAGTTCCGTTAAATGGGAGGTTTTATAATTATAATTTAATTTTATAACTTTTTCAAATTTTAAATATGACATATTTTTTTATATTTTTATTTTATATACCCAATAAGTGGACTTTTTAGAATAAAAATTATTTCAAAATGAAACTTATATGCTTTATTGAAGTTTATAGATATATAATTTAGATATAAAAAATAGATAAAGAGGGCAAAATGAAAAGAGTCAATAATCTATCAATTTTTTTAATTTTTTTAATTTTCTTTTCCATATTATGGGGAGATACCAACTTTAAACAGAGATTCTCTATAAATTTAAAAGGTAATTTAAGGGTTATTGGAAATACTATATTAAAATATGATGGAGCAATTGGAAATAGAACAAATGATGATTTAAATTTATTATATGTAGATATTGATAATAATAGTTCAACTTTTAACTCTTCAAGTGCCACAATTGAAAAGATAAATAGTGGTATAGATATATCTAAAGCAAAAATAGTATGGGCTGGTTTATATTGGCAAAGCTATCTACATACATGGGATAAAAATGATATAGGAGATAAAAATAACAGATTTACCGATATTACTACGCCAGAAGATATTGAAGAGATTATAAAAAATCACAAAATTAGATTTACTACTCCATATGGTGTTTATGAGATTAAGGCTCAAGAGATAAAATCTTACGTAACTTTAAATGATTCTGCTTTTGGATGGAATGCTCCTGGATATCATAAATATAATTATAGCTGTTTTGCTGATGTAACTTATCTATTAAAGGGTAAATCTCCAGTTGGTGAATATACAGTAGGAAATATTCCAGCTCAGCAAGGGCAAACAGATAAATTTGAGGGAATGAGCTATGGTGGTTTAAAATGGTTTGATGGGTTAGGAAATTATGGTGCTTGGGTTTTAGTAGTAGTATATGATAATAAAGAGGCTCTATTAGAAAAGACAAGAAATGTTACCATATTTGATGGTTTTACACTAATATCTGGTTTTGGACATCCTCAAGAAGTTATCCATTTATATGGTTTTAAAACTCCAAAAGAGGCTCCTCAAGGTGTAGATTCTACTATATCTATTTTTGCTGCTGAGGGGGATAAGAATATTTTAGGAGATTATGCAAGATTAATTAATCAAAATGGTGCTGTATTAGAGTTACCTAATGCTCCTGGAACAGATAGTTATTTTGCCTCTGCTATAGAAGGAGTTGATATAAGAAATCCAAAATATGAAAATAATAATGGAATTGATATACATACTACTCAAGTTGGGACAAAAGGAGGAAATGAGCCTGGAAGAATTGGTCCAAATCAAACCTCTGCTGCTTTAGAGATTGGTACTGCTACAAGTGGAAATGCAAGAGATGCTTTTATGCCAAGTATGGTAGCATTTTCTACTGAGCTATATATGCCAAAGTTATGTTATGATTATGATTTAAGAATAGGGAAATTTTTAAAAATAGCATCAAATAATAGAGAGTTTAATGTAACTAAGTGGGGAGATGATCCTTTAGAATTAACTATCTTTTTAAGGAGTGAAACTACAGATTTTCCAATTGAACATACGAAAATAAGAGTTACATTTGATCCAGACAAGTTAGAATATATTCCAAACTCTTCTAAAGTATCTCCTGATGGGATCAATTTTTATATCCCAGTTCCAGATATTGATAATAAAGGATTAGTTCCAATTGGAAGAGAGTTAACAAAAGAAGGTGGTATTATAGATGCAAAAGAGAGTACCTATATAAAACAAGATTTTAAATTAAAAGATATATATTATAAAGGAAAGTTTGATATTGAAGTAATAGGAACAATCCAGTATGATAAAAAAGCAAAACCTGTGCCATTTTTATACTCTACAAAATTTCCAGAAGGATCTCCTTATCATCTGCCAAGATGTAATACTAATCCAATATATGATCCAATGTGGGGAGAGTTTAATATAGAAAGAGATGATAGTGATAAATATTCATCTTCAAATAAAGGTATGAGGTACTCTTTATATACTCAAGTAGCTGGTAAAGGGTTT
>JAADEA010000111.1 GCA_013153675.1 Campylobacterota bacterium | reverse complement strand
ACTTAGGATATAAAAAACCACTTCTCCTCTCTTTTGAGAGAGAAAAAGCTAAATATGGAAAGTAAAAAAGTGGCATCTTTTTTATATAAAATTTTGCTCCATATAGTTTTAGATATTTACTCTTTAAATCATATTTTGCTCTATTAAAAATTAATGACCAATCAGGGCTATTAATATTACAACTTGAAAATAGAGTATTTTTAAAATGGTAAACATCTTTAATCTTTTTAGCAACTTTAGAATAGATCCAAAAATCTTGTGGATCAACTTCAAACATATTTAAAAGAGTAGTAAGATTTTCTTTATGAGTCTCTACAATTAAACTATCAGCATAAATTTTATTACCTCTATTTGTAAAGATTACTACATCGCCTTTTAATTCAACTCTTCCACTATCTCTATTATATGTAGCATGATTTGCAATAAAGGTATTTCCATCATATCTAAATACTACTTTGCCCTTACTATATACAATGGAACCATTTTGTTCAATAGATTCAGAGAAAAACTCCCCTAAATTTTCCCCCTTTAGAGTACTATTTATATCTGGAATATTCTCTGCCCTACTAAAAGATATAAAAATAGCAAAGATTAATGCTGCCTTATAGTTTATCTTTAACATCTACCACCACACTATTTGTTACTAAATCATGAAATGTCTGTCTATATGGGGTAAAAAATGCTAATAAAAATCCCATATAGAATATAAATTCACTCCCTATTCTTGCAATTGCTCTTGCAAAAGCCATTGGATAAGATAGCTTTTTACCACTATCTTTTGATACAAGTTTAATCTTAACAATATATTTTCCAGGTGTCATACCATTATACCCAATAAAAAAGCCATGATATAAAATCTTTAATATAATAGCTAACCAACCATAATGATTTATAAACAGCGCAAAACTCTCTACTGAAGAGAGCACTTTTATCTTATCATAAAGAATAGCTAAAAATAAGAAAGATACTACTATGTCATCTATTATAAAAGATAGAGTTCTTTTATTTAAAGAGGCAAGTTCTTCAATCTTAACCATCCTCTTTCCTTAATGCCTGATAGGCAATATCCATTCTACACTTTTTCCCCGCAAAATGAACTTGACCAATTAATAAATAGGCTCTATCTCTTGCTTTTTTAATACTATCTCCCCATCCTACACATACTAATACCCTTCCACCAGTAGCATATAATTTTCCATCTTCTCCTCTACTTACCCCTGCATATGCTATATAACTATTATTTTTTAAATCTTCATCTAAAATCTCATCAACTATAATCTCTGCTGGTTCGCTTGAGCCATATGGATAGTTTTTACTTGCAAGTACAACTCCTACTGCATATCTATTTGGGTATATCTCTAAATTGTAATTTTTTAGATTTGAAGTGGAAGCTTTATAAAACATCTCACTAACAGAAGATTTAATTAGAGTCATTAACTCTTCACACTCTGGATCTCCAAATCTTACATTATATTCTAATACATAAGGCTCATTATTTACCACCATTATTCCTACAAATAAAACTCCCTTATAAGGATTACCCTCTTTTTTTAATCCCTCAAAAGTAGGTTTTAAAATTTTTTGATCAATCTTTTTATAAAGTTCATCATCAATCAAAGGTGTTGGAGCATATGCACCCATTCCACCCGTATTTGGACCCTCATCATTATCTAAAAGCCTTTTATGATCTTGAGCAGCTGGCAATACTATATAATCTTCTTTATCACTTATTGCAAAAATAGATAGTTCATATCCATCTAAAAACTCTTCAACTACTATCTTTTTACCTGCTTCTCCAAATTTCTCTCCACTTAGCATCTCTTTAGCAACATCAATTGCCTCTTCCTTGCTCTTTGCAATAATTACACCTTTTCCTCCACAAAGTCCATCAGCTTTTACTACAATTGGCTCTTTTAAAGTATCAATAAAAGATTTAGCTTCATCTAAAGAGCTTGTCTCAATGTATCTTGCGGTAGGAATATTATATTTTTTTAAAAAGTTTTTCATAAAACTTTTTGAGCCCTCTAATTTAGCTATATCTTTATTTGGTCCAAAAATTAATAATCCTTCATTTTCAAATATATCTACTATTCCATCTACCAATGGCGCCTCAGGTCCTACTATTGTAAGATCAATACTATTTTCTTTTGCAAAAGAGGCAAGCTTATGATAATCTTTAATATCTATATTTTCTCCCAACATATCAGTAGCACCATTTCCAGGCGCAAAATATAACTTTTCTACATCCTTTTCTCTACTTAAAGCCCATCCAATAGAATATTCTCTTCCACCACTTCCAACAATTAATATCTTCATATATACACACTCCATTAACAATATATTTTATTTAGATTTTACTATAAAGAGACTAATAAAAAGAAGCATTTTTTAAAAGAGTTTTAAGAAGAAAGATCCCCAGGTGGCCGTTTGCCTTTGTGTCGGCCCCAATAAGCCAACGATGGGGGAGCGAGTGAACCTTTAGGGGGCAACTTCATCGCCCATCATAGATGGGCTCAAGCGAAGCCACCCACACACCGGTCCAGCTACGGGTCCCCCTAAAGATTATCTGTTGGACCCCCAATTGCAATATTCGAACCACCCAGGGCATATTGAAATTATACCAAAAAATTTACACTTTAACTCTTTTTTGATTCTAAAACCCAAAAAGCCTTCTTAATAGTACTTGATATTGTAGGTTTAGAAGCTACATAATACTTAGCATTTAATGGAAGATGTTCTCTTGTGCTCTCTCCAATTACAATAGCAATATAGCTACTATCCCATCCAAAGTTATTTAAAAAGCATCTAATAGTAGATGGAGAAGTAAATATAATAATAGAGTCTTTTTTAGGTTTTTTAGAAGAGTCATAATTAATACAAGAGGTCTCATAAATAATATCTTCTTTTATAAAAATTCCATGACTGCTTAAATAACCTTTTGTATCAAAATTTACCACCTTTGGACGAATATATAATAATTTTTTATCTGATAATTTCTCTATAATCTCTTTTGATAACTCTTTAGAGTAATAATTTTTTGGAAAGAATAAAACTTTACCTCCCATCTTTTCTATCATCTCTTTTGTAGCCTCTCCAACTGCAATTGATGGATAATCTTTCCATCTTTTATCTATAGTATCAGCAAATTTAACTGCCTGTTTGGAGGTAAATATCAATACATCTATATCATCTAAACTTAACTTTGATGCTATTAGATTAAATTTAATCATTGGCAGATGGATAATATCTTTATTATCCACCTTTTTTGGAGATGTTAAATAGATATTACTTTTGCTCTTTTGCACAATCTATCTCCCCATTATAATAGAGTATATTCATCTTTTCATCATTATCAGGATCAAAATGAGGTGTAATAACCCACCCTTTTTTTGGATCTAAAGAGGCAATTTTACACTCAATCTCTTCTGCAATATCATGAGCCTCTTTTAGCGTCATCTCAGGTGTTAATACCATATGAAATTCTACAAAATTATGAGTTCCATCTGTTCTTGTTTTTAGCCAATGATAACCTCTAATCTTTGGATGAGATGATAAAATCTCTCCAATTTTAGAGACTATTTCAACTGGTAAAGATCTATCTAATAATATATAAATCCCCTCTTTAATAATCTCAAAAGCTGAATAGATAATATAAGCACCAATTGCTATTCCTAAAATGGCATCTATCCAATCAAAATCTGTAATTGCTACTAATAGTAGTGCAACTAATACAACTCCATTACTTAAAAGATCTGTTTTATAATGTAAGGCATCAGCTTTTATTACTATATTATCTGTCTCTTTTGCTACTTTTAAAAGATATTTAACCAATAAAAAAGTAATTATTATTGAAATAATCATTACTCCAATAGAGCTTCCTAAATAGTTAGTAGGCTCATTTTTAATTAACTTTTTAATTCCTTCAAAAATAATATATAATCCTGAAATAGTAATAATAGTTCCTTCTATCACCCCAGCGATTGCTTGAATCTTTCCCTTTCCATAAGGAAACAGATCATCTGGATGCTCTTCAGCCTTTTTAATAGCAAAAAAGTTAAATAGTGAAACTATCATATCTAATATAGAATCTATAGCTGAAGCTAAAAGGGATACAGAATTGCTCAAAATTCCAATTGTAAGTTTAATTAATGTTAAAAGAGCAGCTACTGAAGTAGATACAATTGTAGCTCTCCTTTGGGCAGAAACCTCCCATAACTCTTTTCCAATTTTTGACATATCATCCCTTTAGAGTAGTTTTAAAGAAGAGATTATAACTCACTTTAAATAATACTTTGGCTCCTTTGCAAAATATCTTTTAATCTGCAATCAATCTTCTCTTTTACACTCTAAAAATAGCTTTTTAGAAGATAATTTTGGAAAATCTAATTGATAGATCTTAAACCAGTTAGGAAAATATCCAAATTTTTCGAGTGTAGTAATTGAGATTGCTTTTTTACCATTTAATCTACAACTATTAGGATCTATCTTTATTGTAGCTTCTTCATCTACTCCTAAAATAAACTCCTCTTTATCTTTTTTATTTAAATACTCAACTACTGCAACAGAAGAGATATTATTATCATCTACACTTGAATAATCTTCACTCTTTACTAAACTCTCATAATTTTTGTGATTTTTTGCTAAATCTTTAAATATCTCTTTATCCTTTTGAGAACATCCTAAAAGAGCTATAATTAATATAAAAATTATTCTTTTCATCTCCTCTCCTTTATCTTTACAATTATACCCAAAGCCAAAATAAGCCTATTTATAATAAAATTCCCAAAAGGAGTTTATATGAAAAGATTAGTAGTAGCCTTTAGTGGTCCTTCAAATAGTGGAAAGACTACCCTAATAGCAAAACTAATAGATAAATTATCAAAAGAGTTTAAGGTATGCGCAATAAAACATGATCCAAAAAATAAAGCTATATTTGACCAAGAG
>JAADEA010000108.1 GCA_013153675.1 Campylobacterota bacterium | reverse complement strand
GAGTATCGCCCATATAGCGGGGTTGTTGAGAGCAGAACTCAAGGCGCGCTTGTCTCAATGGTTGATGGAGAGGCTGTTGCATATGCACTATATAATTTGCAATCAAGAGGGGTGCTTTTTATTAAGCCTCAAGATAAGGTGTATAATGGAATGGTAATTGGAGAGCACTCTCGACCAGGTGATTTAGAAGTGAATCCCCTAAAAGCAAAGCAGTTAACAAATATGAGAAGTGCAGGGGCAGATGAGGCAATAAAGCTTGTTCCTCCAAGAAAGATGACTTTAGAGGGTGCACTTGAGTGGATTGAGGATGATGAGCTTGTTGAAGTTACTCCAAAAAGTATCAGAATTAGAAAAAAGTATCTTAATGAAGCAGATAGAAGAAGGGCTCAAAGGGAGAAAAAGGCCTCTAAATAGTGTCTATAAGGGGTTTTTGACCTCTTTTTTTATCTTTTAATATGAAATTTTTCTTCCAAAAAATATTATATAATATAAAATTTATATCGGTAGAATCTCACTATTAAATAATAATTTTTATTTTTTTTAGTGGATATAATGTGTATTTAGGAAAAAATGTGATATAATTTTATTGCTTAAACAATTTTTTTAAGCAATATATAAAAGGAAATAATTATGCGTAAAGAAGAGATAGATACGTTCCTTAACTTAGTCTTTAAGGATACGAAGCTCTTTATAAACTTAAATGGAGCCGATAAGTTATTTGATAGGAACTTTATGCTGGTATATGATGCACTGCAGGATGATTTATATCTATTGAGTGAAGTAATTGAGGAGAGGTTGGCAAATAAGGCTTTGAAGGTATTAGATAGAGAGACTAAGTTTGTACTAAAAAATAGAAGGTTTTAATCTATTTTCTAACTCTATCTATGAAGATAGAGGTAATAAGCGATAAGATTACATAAATTAAGAACATATATAAACCATTTTGAATTTGAGAATAGCTATTTTGACTACTTCCTACACTAAAATATACCAATAAAAGAGCTACTACAAATACATCAATCATTGACCATTTCCCAAGATGTTTTAAGAACTCTAAAATCTTTTGATTGAGGTTAAAATTGCTACTAATTGAGGCAACTATCATTATAGTTGTCTTAATTAATGGTACAATAATTGAGAATAGCAAAATTACTAATGCTACTGGATAGTTTTTATTTGAGTAGAGGTGAGAGATTGTAGAAAGAATGGTCTTTGACTCATAAGATAAGATTACATCTCCTAAAAATGAGACCTCTTTATGGATTACAATCATTAAAATAGGGGTAATTACTCCATATATTAAGCTAATTAGTGAAGCGATTGCAATTGTGAGGGTAAATAGTTTTATATCTAAGAAGTAAAGAGCTCCCATTGCTGCTACAATTGCAAAGAGGTAATAGATATCTTTTTGATTCTCTTCTTTAAGCACTATCTGTTGTGCTTTTAATCTATCTAAGTCAATACTCTTCTTATCAGCCTCAACCATTCCAAAGGTTAATGATTCAAGCAAAGAGCTAAATTTTCTCTTTATTAACTCTTCAATATCGCTTTGAGCCTCATAATAACTCTTATTTATTCTCTCTAGCTCCTTTGCATCTTTATAGGCTTTATGCATAAAATATCCAAAGATAGTAAGAAGGGCAATAGAGAGTAAAAGTGCTGTTATCTTTTTCATAGTGCTATTTTACCTTACTTTTAGAAATATTGCAAAATCTCTTTAAAATTGTCACAAACTATTGTTGGCTCAAGCTCTTTTATATCAATATCACTATATCCATAACTGACTCCAATTGAATCGATATTGGCATTTTTTGCTGCTTTTATATCATTAATGGAGTCTCCTACCATAACTGCTTTTGAAGGGGAGATATTAAGAGTATTAGTAATATGGTGTAAAATCTCAGGATTTGGCTTTTTATTCTCTACTACTCCAGCTCCAAGAGCAATTTTGAAATATTTTGAGATATCAAAGCTATCTAGTATCTCTTTTACAAACTCATGGGGTTTATTTGTAGCAAGAGCTAACTTATATCCTCTTTTTGCTAGCTCCTCTAAGCCCTCTTTGACTCCATCATATAAAGTGGTATCTTCTACTAAGTTATCTTTATAGTAGTTAAGTAAGAGCTCTTGAGCCTTTTTTACTAACTCTTCATCTAGATTATACTTTTCATAATTTTTATCTTTTACTAATGCTCTTTTTACTAAAACTAAGCTTCCATTTCCAATATAGTCTCTAGTTTGCTGCAAACTTATTGGCTCTAGATTTAGCTCTTTTAACATATAATTTAGAGCCTTATTGAGACTTGGTGCGCTATCAATTAGGGTTCCATCTAAATCAAAAATTATTAACTCTTTATCTTTAAACATCTTTTTTCCCTTTTTTATGATAAAATTACTCTAAAATATAAGGAGAGTTGATGAACTCAAAAGAGATTATAGATGCTTTTTACTTTCGTCACGCTTGCAAAATTTTTGATAAGGATAAAAAGATTTCTAAAGAGGATTTTGATACGATTTTAGAGGCGGCTAGATTATCTCCTAGCTCATTTGGGTTTGAGCCGTGGAGATTTATTATTGTGCAAGATATGAAGCTAAGAGAGAAGCTTTTGCCTGTAACTTGGGGAGCGCAAAATATTTTGCCAACAGCAAGCCACTATGTAATTATTTTAGCTAGAAAAAAGCCAACACTTCTTTATAATAGCGATTATATTACCCATATGATGTATGATATCCATAAACTTCCAAAAGAGAAGGCTGAGGCTAGAAGATTAAAATATAAAAAGTTTCAAGAGGAGGATTTTAAGCTTTTAGAGAGTGATAGAGCAATCTTTGATTGGGCAGCTAAGCAGTGTTATATTGCTTTGGCAAATATGATGAGTGTGGCTGCAATGTTAAAGATTGACTCATGTGCAGTTGAGGGGTTTGAGATGGAGAAGATTGAGCCAATTTTAAGAGATGAGTTTGGGGTTGATACCGATATTTTTGGAGTGGCTGTTATGGTTGGATTTGGATATAGAGTAAAACCTCAACCACCAAAAACTAGACAGCCATTAGAAGATATTGTTGAGTGGAGATAAGAGGGGTTTTATAATACCTCTATCTTTACTTTAGCAATTCCTTTTTCTAATATTCCAAGCTCTTTTGCTGCATAATCTGTTAAATCAATTATTCTTCCTTTAATATATGGGCCTCTATCATTAATTCTTACAATAATGCTTTTGTTATTTTCTAAATTGGTAACTCTTACTTTTGTATTAAAAGGGAGGGTTTTGTGGGCTGCTGTTAGGGCATATATATTTAGCTTTTCTCCATTAGCAGTGGTTCTTCCATGCCACTTTTTTCCATAATAGGAGGCAATTCCAATATCACTATACCCTTTTAAATATTTTTTTGTTATAGTTTTGTAGGAGTTTGGTAAGGGAGTATATGATAGAGTGCCACAAGCGGTAAAAAAGATAGAGATAAAGGCATAAAATGAGAACTTTTTCATATTTTATCCTTTTTGGATATTGTAACCCATTTTATAAAATACTCCCATAGTTTGGTAAAAAAAAGAGTTTATACTTTTAAAGATATGTTACTTAGATTAACAAAAAAGGCTGGTAAAATGGAATTAAAGAGTATTGTAGAGAGTTTAATTAGAAAGGTGGTATATCCTCTAAAGGAGGGAAAAGAGCTAGAGATGGCTCTTAAGGCAAAGTTGACTAAAAAGGAGTTAAAAGCTTTAAAGAGTATGGTAGATGGTAATTATGTTGAAAATTTTGAGGAGATAAAGGTTAGATTAATAAAAAAGTTAAATCAAGAGAAGGTAAAACAATTTTTATATAAGGGGAGAGAACCCCTTGATAAAAAAGAGTAGACTATTTTCTAAGTGATTTTGCCCAATCCTCCATTACACTATGGAGCTTCTCATTAGGGGCTTCTAAAAACTCAATAACAAATTTATCTTCTAATTCACATACAGCTATTGAGCGCGGTCTAACAGCTGCTACTTTTGTATTTGGAATCTCTTTCCCAAAGCAGAAAATTACATTTTGGACATTTTTTATCTCAGGATTAATCTCTCCATCTTTTAAGGATTTTGTATGGTTAAAATGGTCAAATGTTGCAATATATTTTGCAATAGGGTGTGCGTTTATCTTTTCAATAAAATAGTTAATAATCTCTTCAAATGAGTCAAACTTAACTTCGCTCTTATTTAGCTCCAATGTCCAGATAGGATACTTATCCTTAAAAATAGTCTGTTTCATTGCTCTCTATCCTTTTTGTTGATGTTATTTTACTATCAGCTAGTAAAATAACACAAAATTATACAAACTATAACTTAAACTTTATTAATATTTTAAAAAAGTAAAGAAGATTAAATAGATATAAAGCTATAATTAATGCTCTTTAATTTTTAAAAATATAATTATATTTTGATTGTGTTAACTAATTAAAAATTCAAATGTTTACTTTTTACATTGTTTAAAATATTTATAAAAAAGAAAAAAGAAATAGTTGTATTTTAATATAAATCAAGGTAAAATATAAGAGCCATTTAGGTGGCAAAAAGATGGTAGAAGGGGAGAGTAGGTTAGTGAGAAGCTAAAAACTCTTTTTATCTAGAGGTGGAAGAGGTTATCTCTTCTTTTTGAGAGTAGTTTTTTAAAGTAGCCCAAGCAAGAGAGTTAAAAGAGAGTAAACCAATGCCAAAGCAGAGTTTTACTTTGCTTAAGATAGGGAGTTGGAGCTAATTACTACTGGGGAAGTAGATGGAGGAAGGTAAAATAGTTGTAGTTGATATTATAAATTTATAGGGGGCAGTCTTTTAAAAATTCTCATCGTCTTTAATTACTGCCAAATTAAATTGTAGATCTCCTCTCCCTCTCTTATGAGAGGGATAATTAGAAAAATTCTCCATTTAAAAATTTAAGCCACTTATACTCTATTTTTCTGTCAATCTCTTTATCACTATTATAAT
>JAADEA010000165.1 GCA_013153675.1 Campylobacterota bacterium | reverse complement strand
CATCAATTACTGAGCTTTTAATTCATCAATCAAAAGAGATTGAGGTCTTATTAAAGCTTCTAAAAATTAAAAATGAAAGAAATGAAAAAGTATTTAAACTTGAAAGTATTATAAAAGGGTAAGGAGTATATATGAAAAGAGTATTAATAGCAGCTCTATTTTTTGTGACGGTACTTTTTGGAGAGGATTTAGTTTTAAGTGGAAGTGTTGTTTCAGATAATCAAAAGGTTATTACAAGTAGATATATGGGATTTGTAAAAAATATGAGAGTGGGAGAAGGAGATATTGTAAAAAAGGGAGATTTGCTCTATGAGATAGACTCTAAAGAGATAGATGCTGCTCAAAGGCAAGTAGATTTAGCAATAAATCAGGCAAAATTGATGCTTCAAATGAATCTAAATCAGTTAAATAATGTTTTATTAAACCTTGCAAGACATAAAAGATTATATAAAAAGGGAATGGTTTCAAAATTTCAACTTGAAAATTTAGAGCTTGCTGCAAAGAATCTAAGAGAGATGGTTAAGATTGCAAAAGAGCAAGTAGAGCAGGCTCAAGCAAAAAAAGAAGAGGTAATGAACCAATATAAATATCTCAAAATTAAAGCTCCAAATGATGGTGTAATTGTTTCAAAAAGAGTAAAAGAAGGAGAGATTCAAATTCCTGGAATGCCAGCTTTAGTATTAACTGATTTAGAGAATTTAAAAGTATTAGTTGAGATTAATGAGTCTGATTTACAATTTGCAAAGCTTGGTAAAAAGGTAAAAGTAGAAATTCCATCTATTAAGCTTGTTACTACTGGAAAAGTTACTTCAATTATTCCAAGTTCAAACCCAATGACTCATAAATTTAAGATAAAGATTGCTTTTGATAAAAAGGGAAAAGTTGTATTTCCCGGAATGTATGCAAAAGTTACCATTTCAAAATAAGAGAGGTTAGCAATGGTAAATTATCAGCCAAAAGATTGGGCAGGAAAACTTGCAAAGGAGTTTTTAACCAACCCATTAACTTCTGTATTAGCTGTAACTCTCCTTTTGCTTGGAGTTATTGCTCTGCAATTTATGCCAAGGGAAGAAGACCCACAAATTGCTATTAGTGGAGGAGCAGTTATTGTTCCACTTCCTGGAGCTTCTCCAAAAGAGGTAGAAAATGTAATTGTAAAGCCACTTGAGAGAAAATTGAGAGAGATTCAAGGAATTGAGCATATTTATGGAATGGCTATGAAAAATGTTGGAATTGTAAATGTTCAATATTACATTGGACAAAATAGAGAGATATCCAACTTAAAGTTATATGATAAAGTAATGCAGAATATGGATCTATTGCCAAAAGGGGCAATGCATCCAATAATTAAGCCTTTTGATATTGATATTGATGTTCCTATTATGACTATCTCTTTTTATCCAATAAAGGGGAGCAAGGTAGATTATCAAAAGTTTTTTGAGATAATAAGGGATGTGCAATATAAGGTAAATAGAGTAAAGGATGTGGCTAAAACAGAGTTAAAGGGTGAGCATAGACCTCAATTTAATGTAGAGGTAGATTTAAATAAGCTTTCAGCCTACCATCTATCGATGGGACAAATTATGAAGGCTATTCAATCAATAGCCGTAGATGTTCCAGATATTAAAGGAAGAACAAAAACAAAAAAACTCCTTGTTTTTGGTATTAAAAATGCTATTGAGAGTGTAGATGATCTAAAAAATGTAATTGTAGCCTCTTATATGGGTTCTCCTATCTATTTAAAAGATGTAGCAAAAGTTACAAGAGGAATAGACTTTCAAAACTTTAAAAAAGCATACATTACTTTTAAAAAAGAGAAAGAGGATAAAGAGTTCTCTCCTTTAAAAGAGCAAATTACTTTAACTGTTGCTAAATTAAAAGGTACAAATGCAGTATTTGTTGCAAATGATGTAAAAAAGCTTTTAGATGAGATGAAAGAGTATCTCCATAAAAATGGTATAGGATATATTATTACAAGAGATTATGGTAAGAGAGCTAATGATGCAGTAAATGAGCTGGTATATCACATTTTAATTACTATTGCAATTATTGCTGTAATGCTTATCTTTACTCTTGGCTTTAAAGAGGCTATGATTGTTACCTTTACAGTTCCAGCAATTTTATCAGTAACTCTATTTGTAGCATATATTACTGGTCAAACAATTAACAGAATTACTCTATTTGCATTTCTTTTATCAATGGGACTTTTGGTTGATGCGGCAATTATTGTAATTGAGAATATCCATAGACATCTTCATGCTCATGATGTGGATGAAAAGGAGATGGATGTTTTACTTGTAGAGGCTACTGATGAGATAGGACCTCCTACAAATATTGCTACATTAGCTATTATTTTAACAATGGTTCCAATGTTTTTTGTTGGTGGGATGATGGGTGAATTTATGAAACCAATCCCTCAAAATGTTCCAGTTGCCCTTTTTGCTTCTTTGATTGTAGCTTATATCTTTACACCATATTTAAGTTATAAGTTATTAAAGAAGCCAACTCATAAACATCACCATAAACACCATAAAGATCAAAAAGAAGAGAAGAAGGAGAATCCTTCATGAAAAAGTTTGAGAAATTTGTATATAAGATTTTAGAGGATAAGAAGAAGAAGTTTTTAGTAATTTTAATTACCCTTTTGGCATTGGCAGGATCTATTATGATGTTGCCAACAAAGATAGTAAAAGCAAAAATGCTTCCAGGAAAGAGTGCAAATACTTATTCTATATATATAGATACTCCAACTGGAAGTTCAATTGAACAGACACATAAGGTGGCTGAGTGTGTAATTGATATTTTAAAAGGTGAAAAAGAGATATTAAATATTGTTGAGTATGATGGAATGGGAATTCCGCTTGATTATGCAGGGCTTGTAAAGGGCTCTGGAATGAAAAATAGTGAAAATGTAGCTGAGATTTCGGTAAATTTAACTGATAAGCATGAAAGAGATGAAACAAGCTATATGATGGTTTCACGCCTTAGACCTATTATTAAAGGTAAGTGTGAACCTCTTGTAAAAGGAACTGTAATTAAAATGATTGAACAGCCAGCAGGTCCTCCAACTCTTGCTTCTTTGGTAGTAGAGGTAACTGGTGAAGATCTAAATAAAATTAGAGAGCTATCTAAAGAGGTGGCAGATATTTTAAAAAAGACCCCAAAAGTTGTAGATGTTGATATTATGGAAGATGAAATATATAAAAAGTATGAGCTTGTTCCAAATAAGGATAAAATAGCAAAAAGTGGTCTCTCTGTTGAGCAGGTAAATAAAATATTATATCTTGCTTTTGAAGGAATGGAAGTAGCTCATAAAAACTCTGCAAAAGAGCCAGATCAAATTCAAATCTTTTTAACTCTAAGTAGAGATACAAAAAGATTTAAGATGAAAAGTTTAGAGGCTCTAAAGAGTAAGTTAAGTTCTATGAATTTAATGAATAGAATGGGAATGTTAGTTCCAGTTATTGAGGTGGTAGATATAAAAGAGGTAAACTCTGAGCCATCTATTATGCATAAAGATCTAAGAAGAATGATTAATGTAATTGCAGAGACTGATCAAGAGAGTCAAGTATATCCTTTACTTGATGCAAGAGAGAAGATGATAGAACATTTCTCAAAAGAGGGATATAAAGTTAGGAAAGCTCCATTTTCTACATATATGTTTGACCTATATTTAACAGATCCAAAGACAGGTAAAGAGTATCTTCTAAGATGGGATGGAGAGATGAAGGTAACTCTTGATACATTTAGAGATTTAGGTGGAGCTTTTATTGGGGCTTTGGTTTTAATCTTTTTACTATTAGTTATCTATTATAGAAGTTATACTCTAAGTGCTATTGTTTTACTTGGAAGTTTCTTATCTATTATTGGAGTAATTGTTGGACACTGGGTAGCAGATTTGGTAACAAGAGATACATTCTTCTTAACTGCTACTTCATTAATTGGGTTTATTGCGCTAATGGGTATTAGTTCAAGAAACTCTTTATTATTAATAGATTTTGCTAAATCTTTGATGGAAGCAAAAGGAATGGATAAAAAAAGAGCAATTGCGATTGCTTCAGCCACAAGGGCAAGACCGATATTTTTAACTGCAATTGCTATTATTTTAGGTTCTGCTCTTTTGGCAAGTGACCCAATATTTGGGGGTCTTGGAGTTGCACTAATCTCTGGAACGGTAGCTGCTGTATTTGTTTCATTAATCTTTATTCCAGTACTATTAGATAATGCAAAAGCTATGGAGATAGATGATGAAAATCCGATACATCACGATCCTCACGATATCTCAATAACCCGTTAATTTTACGGGTTTTTTGGATATAATTTTTAAAAATTTAAAAAATATAAAGGATATTTATGGCAACAATTGGAATGGGTGATATTAAAAAGGGTGTAAGACTTGAAATTGATGGGCAACCTTATAAAGTGGTAGAGTTTTTGCATGTAAAGCCAGGTAAAGGGGCTGCATTTGTAAGAATGAAAGTTAAGAATCTCCAAAATGGAAGAGTTATAGAAAAGACAGTTCATGCAGGAGATAAATTTGAGGTTCCTGAGCTTGAGTATAAAAAGATGCAATATCTATATGATGATGGAGAGTTTTTACAGTTTATGGATAGTGAAACTTTTGAGCAGATGGGACTTACAAAAGAGCAAGTAGGAGATGTATTTGATTTTATGGTTGATGGAATGGAAGTTACAATTCTTTTCCATAAAGGAAAACCAATAGCAGTTGAGATTCCACAAGTAGTAGAGCTTGAGGTTGTAGATACACCTCCAAACTTTAAAGGTGATACTCAAGGTGGTAAAAAGCCAGCTACTCTTGAGAGTGGGGCAGTAATTCAAGTTCCTTTTCATATCTTAACAGGAGATAGAATCAAGGTAGATACTACTGAGGGAAAATATTTAGAGAAGGTAAAATAGTTACTCCTTCTCTTTATTAATAATTCTTACGCGGTGAGGATCAAATAGTTCAATACTTTTTTTAATAAATGGATCTTCTAAAATATCTTTTTTAT
>JAADEA010000083.1 GCA_013153675.1 Campylobacterota bacterium | reverse complement strand
ATCTTTTCTAAACTCTACTCCTTCTTTAAAAAAAATCTTATCTCTTTTTAAAGTTAAAAAAACACCCTCTTTAGTCTCTGATATATTTAAACCATCTATATTAAAAGATCTAATCTCTTTTGGAAAGACTCTTATAATTTCTATTCCATCTATCAACTCTTCCATAAAATTTTGAGCTATCTCTTTATCTAAAACATCTATAAATCTATCTTCATAAAAGAAAAATTCTTTTTTTTCAAAAAATAGAGTTACGACTAACAATGCCTCCTCTATTGCCTTATATATATGAGGAACATTTGCTATAAATTCAAAACTACTCTTTGAAGCTAATAGTTTTGGATCTTTTAAATCTCCTACTAATACTACCCCTTCTAATACAACTATTTGCTCTTTTATTCCATTAAAATGGGGTGATGCTACATAATAAGATCCCTTTGATAGTTTCATTTTATAGCTCTCAAAAGATGAACCTCTCTCTATTAAATTAACACTAACTCCTTTTTCTTTAATCTCTCCACTCTCATCTATTAACTCTCCAAAAGAGACTCCAAGAGCCTTTGCAATAGCCCAAATAGTATTAATAGTAGGATTTGTCTTATTCTCTTCTATTTTATGAAGAGTTGATTTAGCAATAGAGGCTCTCTTTGCAAGTTCAGTTAAATTTAATCCAATATTTTCTCTAAGAAACTTTATTCTATCTCCAATCTCCATTTTATTACCTTTGTTTCTTGTAGAAAATAAATTATACTAAATATTTTCTAATAAGAAACCAAAAATTAAAAGAGACTCTTAATATAAAAAAGATATACTAATTTAACTATCAACCCAAAAGGAATTTAAATGAAATATGATGAGATTAGAATCTTGCCAATGAGCAAAAAAGATGAATTTGAAAATAAAAGTATTAAAAAGGTTCAATATAAATTTTTTTTAAGAAAACTCCCCTTTAAAAAGAGAGGAAAATTTTTATATAAAAAATCAAAAATGAATATAAGAGGAACTAATACCTTAGTCTTATTTCAGTATGATAACCATATTATTGCATCTGCACGACTTCTTAAGATAAAAAGTTTTAAAAAACCAAAAGATGGATATAAAGGTGCTTACTATTTTGATATATCTTCTATTAGAATATTTAAACCTCTTAGCAAAAAAGAGATAAATAATATTTTTAAACCTCAAAAAGATATAAAATTTAACCAAACAAAATATATACTAAATTCCACAACTATTGAAAATTTTGAAATAAAACTCAATGATTTTGAAAAAAAATTATGCAAAAAAGTGTGTATCTGTCCATAAGAAGATATAAAAAAGAGATAAACTACTCCATCTCTTTTTCTCTATTTAATAGAAATCTAACTATTCCCATAGCAATACCTCTTGCTAATGCATCTTGATAGGCTCTATTATATAGTAATTTTACCTCTCTTTTATTGGTTAAATATCCAACCTCTACTAAAATAGCTGGCATTTGAGCACCAACAAGTACAAAAAAAGGAGCAGATTTTACCCCATTATCTTTTACTCTTAATCTCTTAAAACGAGATTTTATACTCCCAAGCATAGAAGCATGCACATCTTTAGCTAACTTTTGAGAAAGAACAATCCTTGGTCCCACAAACACATATTTTAATAATAAAAGCTTGGTCTTATAATCCCTTTTATTTAATAAAACACTATTTTCTCTTGCTGCAACTCTTAAAGCCCTACCCTTTCCTTTAGATCCTTTAGATAAAAAGTAGGTCTCTATTCCATATACCTTATTATATTTTCTTCTACTATCAATTGAATTTGCATGAATCGAAACAAATAGATCCGCATTTAAATTATTTGCTATTCTTGATCTAACTAATAGGGGAATCTTTACATCTTTATTTCTTGTAAGACGAACCTTAATACCTAATCCTTCTAAATATCTCTTTACCTTTTTAGCAATACTTAAAACTAAATTTTTCTCTTTCCATCTTCTATTATATGGAGATATTGCTCCACTATCTCTTCCACCATGACCCGGATCTAAAACAACTGTATGTTTCTCTTTAAAAGAGATCTTTAACCCTTTAATTATATATTTATTAATCTCTTTTTTGGGTGTAGAGACTATTTTTGATGGGATATTATTCTTTTTAGGTGAATCTAATTTTAAACTCAAAAGGCTCTTTATTGCCAACTCTTTAGAAGATAATTTTTGAGGCAGTTTTATAATAAATTTGGCACCTTTTCCTTTAACTTCTTGAGAGTAACTTAATCTATTCTTTTTAAAACTCTCAATTACTACTCTTACAATATCTCTTTTAAATTGTGCTACTTTAACTCTTTTTAAATTTTTAGAGTTAATATCTAAATGTAGAGCCTTACTTGGAAGAAGATAAGTATTTTTAAAATCAAATATATATTTAGTAATACCATCTTTTTCAAAAGAGCTCTTTTTAAATTCCCTCTTTTTTACTGCCCTCTTAAAAGTAAGCTCTAAATAGTCATCTTTTATCCTTACATCTTTTAAAAGATTTGTCCCATTAAGAAATAAAAAAAGAGTCGATATTATAAAAAGAGCTCTTAAAAAAGACAAAATTACTCTCCATTCATCAATTTATCAATTAACTCTTTTACTGAGATAATCTCATTTAACCTATATCCATTTGAACCTGTAAAAAATAGACCTGTATCAACTTTTCCATCATAAGCATCACTTAATCTATCAGCAATACAATATCCTACAACTTTTGCCTCTTCTCCTCTATGACAAGGAGCTACACAATTTGAGATACAAGAGATCTTTGGTGCACGATTCTCTTCAATTAATTTGTGAAGATTTGTTTTAACCCCTCTTGCTGGATAACCAACTGGTGATTTAAATAGTTTAATATCTTCTTTTTTTGCATTTAGCAAGACTTTTTTAAACTCATCGCTTGCATCACACTCATATGTTCCAATAAATCTTGTACCAAGTTGAACTCCACTTGCTCCAAGCTTTAAAAATTTAATAATATCATTCTTATCCCAAATACCACCTGCTGCAATTACTGGAATATCTCCCCATTTTTTTGCCTCTTCTACTACTGGAGGCAATATATTTTCCAATTGGTTCTCTTCCTTAAAACAATCCTCATATTTAAATCCTTGATGACCACCACTTAATGGTCCCTCCACTATAACTGCATCTGGAATTCTTTTGTGAGCTCTCTCCCATCTTCTACATAAAATCTTAAATGCTTTTGCGGTTGAGACAATTGGTACTAAAGCTACATCACTAAAATCTTTTGCCGCCTCTGGCATAGTCAAAGGCAATCCAGCCCCAGTAATTAATATATTAGCTCCTGCTTCACAAGCATCTCTTACTACTCTATCATAATCATTAATTGCATATAAAATATTACAACCAAGAGGAGCATCTCCACAAATTTTTCTTGCATTCTCAAAAATTTTAAAAAGAGCATCCCTACAATAAAAATTTTCTACCTCATATGGTCTTCCATCTGCTAATACCTTTTTAGCATAAGCTCTATTTTCATATATTCCAGTTCCAACTGCACTAATTACACCAAGAGCTCCCTCTTTACTTACACTGCCAGCTAATCTATCCCAAGATATACCTACTCCCATTCCACCTTGAATAATTGGTTTAGGAATAGTATATTTGCCTATTTTTAGAGGTTTTAGTTCCATTATTCAACCTTTGCTTTTGCAAATTTTCTTTTACCTACTTGAAGTATATACTCTCCCTTTTTAAGCTTATAATTTTCATCACTTATCTTTTCTCCATCAATTTTAACGGCTCCTTGCTTAATATCTCTTCTACATTGAGATGTGGATGGCTCTAAATTTGCTTCAACCAAAGCTTTACAGATCCATATTCCTTCACTAAAATTATACTCTTTTATATCTTCTGGAAGTTGATGTCTCTTAAATAGCCTCTCAAAGCTCTCTTGAGCCCTAATTGCATCCTCTTTTGAAGAGAATCTCTCAGTAATCTCAAATGCCAGCTCCTCTTTAACCTTTTTTGGATGTATTCTATTTTCTAATACTCCTTTTTTTAGCTCTTCAATCTCTTCTAAACTCTTAGAGCTCAATAACTCATAATATCTCCACATTAAATCATCTGAAATTGACATCAATTTTCCATATATATCTTTTGGATCTTCAGCAATTCCAATATAATTACCCAAAGATTTACTCATTTTATTAACGCCATCAAGACCTTCTAAAATTGGCATCATTAAAATTGCTTGCTCTTTTCCTACATTATATGCTCTTTGAAGATGCCTTCCCATTAAAAGATTAAATTTTTGATCTGTACCACCAATTTCAATATCAGATTTTAAATATACGCTATCATAACCTTGCAAAAGTGGATAGATAAATTCAGATATAGAGATACTTTGGTTTGCTTTAAATCTCTTACTAAAGTCATCTCTTTCTAACATTCTTGCCACATTATATTGAGTAGTAAGAGCTAAAAGTCCTCTTGAGCCAAGTTCATCAAGCCATTTAGAGTTAAAATAGAGCTGAGTTTTATCTGGATCTAAAATTTTAAAGATCTGCTCTTTATAAGTTTTAGCATTCTCTTCTACTACCTCTTTACTTAAAACCTTTCTTGTTTCACTCTTTCCGGTAGGATCTCCAATCATTGCAGTAAAATCACCAATAATTAATTGAACAATTCCTCCATATTTTTGAAATGTTGCTAATTTTTGCAAAATTACAGTATGACCTAAATGAAGATCTGGAGCAGTAGGATCTAATCCAAGTTTAACATAATATGGCTCATTTGTTTCAAAATATCTCTTTAGTAGCTCTTTAATTCTATCTAAATCAATTATCTCTGCACTTGCTCTTTGAATCTCTACCAAAGCCTTTTCATAACTCATAAAATCTCTCCTTTTTATTTACTATAAGCATCATCTAATGGAGTAATCTCAACAACCTTATAAGACTTAGAGAGTCTCTCTTTTAATTTATCTCTATTAATATCGTTACCCTCAATATATATTTCACAATATTCAGCATTCTCA
>JAADEA010000022.1 GCA_013153675.1 Campylobacterota bacterium | reverse complement strand
GATAATTAAATTAATTTCAAAAAAGAAAAATGAACCAGAGTGGATGCTTGAGCTTAGATTAAAAGCTTTTAGAATATGGCAAAAGATGGAAGAGCCTCATTGGGGGCATTTTGATTATCCAAAGATAAACTATCAAGAGATAAGTTATTATGCAGCTCCTAAAAAAGGACCATCATCTTTAGATGAAGTAGATCCAAAAATTTTAGAAGCTTATGAGAAACTTGGAATTCCTCTTGAAGAGCAAAAGATGCTTGCAGGAGTGGCAGTAGATGCTGTGGTAGATTCAGTTTCAGTTAAGACTACTTTTCAAGAGGATTTAAAAAAACTTGGAATTATATTTTGTTCTATATCTGAGGCAATTAGAGATTATCCAGAGCTTGTAAAAAAGTATATGTTTAGTGTAGTTCCTATGAATGATAACTATTTTGCGGCTTTAAATTCTGCTGTATTTAGCGATGGAACATTTGTATATATTCCAAAAGGTGTAAGATGTCCTATGGAGCTTAGCACCTATTTTAGAATAAATGCGAAGCATACAGGACAGTTTGAGAGGACTTTAATTATAGCAGATGAGGGAAGTTATGTTAGCTATAATGAAGGATGTTCAGCTCCAATGAGAGATGAGAATCAGCTTCATGCTGCGGTAGTGGAGCTTATTGCCTTAAAAGATGCGGAGATTAAATACTCTACCATTCAAAATTGGTATCCTGGAGATGAGAATGGAGAGGGAGGAATATATAACTTTGTTACAAAAAGAGCTCTTTGTGCAGGTGAGAGATCTAAAGTCTCTTGGACTCAAGTAGAAACAGGTTCAGTAATTACTTGGAAATATCCAAGCTGTATTTTAAAAGGAGATAATTCAGTAGGAGAGTTTTACTCTGTGGCTGTTACTACTTTGGCTCAAAAGGCAGATACAGGAACAAAGATGATACATCTTGGGAAAAATACCTCTTCTACAATTATCTCTAAGGGAATCTCTGCAATGAGAGGTCAAAATAGTTATAGAGGTCTTGTTAAAATTGGAGCAAATGCAAAAAATAGCAGAAATTATAGTGAGTGTGATTCATTATTAATTGGAGATAGATGTGGGGCTCATACATTTCCATATTTAGAGAGTAAGAATGCTTCAGCAAAGATAGAGCATGAGGCTACTACTACAAAAATTTCTCAAGAGCAGCTATTTTATTTAAGGCAAAGAGGAATTAGTGAAGAGGATGCAGTTAGTATGATTGTTCATGGTTTTTGTAAAGAGATATTTAACCAATTGCCAATGGAGTATGCAGTAGAGGCAAGAGCACTATTAAATTTAACATTAGAAGGAAGTGTAGGATGAAAGAGATATTAAAAATTAAGGATTTAAAAGCAGCAATAAATAATAAAGAGATCTTAAAAGGGTTAAATTTAGATCTTTATGAGGGAAAAGTTCATGCCATAATGGGACCAAATGGGGCTGGTAAATCTACTTTATCAAAAACGATTGTAGGTCATTATGATATTGAAGTAGAAGAGGGAGATATTTTATATAAGGGTGAATCTATTTTGGATATGGAGCCAGAAGAGAGGGCTTTAAGAGGTATCTTTATGAGTTTTCAAAATCCAGTAGAGATACCAGGAGTGAGTAATGCTTACTTTTTAAGGACTGCTGTAAATGCACGAAGGAGATTTTTAGGATTAAAAGAGTTAAATGCAGCTGAATTTTTAAGAGAGGCAAGAGAGCTTGCAAAAGAGCTTGGAATGAAGCCAGAGATGTTAAATAGATCATTAAATGAGGGATTCTCTGGCGGTGAAAAAAAGAGAAATGAGATTTTACAAATGTTGATGCTAAAGCCAGATTTTATTATCTTAGATGAGATAGATTCTGGACTTGATATAGATGCTCTAAAGGCTGTAAGTAGAGGGATTAATAAACTTAGAGATGATAAGAGAAGCTTTTTGATTATTACTCACTATTCAAGAATTTTAGAGTATGTAAAACCAGATTTTGTGCATGTATTAATGGATGGAAAAGTTGTAAAAACAGGAGGATATGAGCTTGTAGAAGAGCTTGAAAAGCATGGATATGGAGTAATTGAGGAGGCTTAATGAAATTGGTTGATTTTAACAAAATAGATATTAATAGTTATGATGGATATAAAAAAAAGATTGCAAAGAGGCTTAAAGAGCTCTCTTTACCATCTAAAAAAAGTGAAGAGTATAGATATTTTAAT
The DNA here is from genome assembly GCA_013153675.1 of Campylobacterota bacterium. Next base: position 2,827 of record JAADEA010000022.1, on the reverse strand, counting down.
ATTGAAGCTCTTTTAAATAGAGAATATAAGAGTGTAGATATCTCTTTAGAAGATAGAGAGATAAGAGAATCTTCAAAAGTTATTATTGAAGATGGGGTAGTAGTGGCTATTCCAAAGGGAGTAGATATTTTAGTTGGATGTAGCAATGTGGTAGATGTAGATTTGGACCATTTTGATCCTTTATATTTTTTGGGTCATCTCTTTTCAAGAGAGGTAATCTCAATTAGGATTAAAGATAATGTTGATATAGAGATTGAGCATAGATTTACTAAAAGTGATAGCTTAATTAGTTATAGAGTAGCTATCTATGCAGATAGTGGAATAGAGGCTCAAATTTTTGAGAGCTTTAAAGATATAGGAAAAGACTTTTTTGTTCTTAGTGGATATGATCTTTTTATTAGCAAAGGGGCAAAGGTTAAATTTATTAAAAATCTGCCTATTGAAGAGAACAGATATAATTTAATTTTTAGCAATAGAATAAAGGTTGATAAAGAAGGAGAATATAGATATTTTGGATTTGATTTTGGAGATGGAGAGAGTTTAGAGTTAAATAAAGTTGAGCTTCATCAAAAAAGTAGAGCATTCTTAAATAATCTACTCTTTAGTAAAAATAGTGGAGTTAGAGGAGCTATTTTTAAAGTGATTCATATTGATAAAGAGAGTCATACATTTCAAAATCTAAAGGCTATTTTAAAAGATAACTCAAGAGTAATTTTTGATGGATTGATAAAAGTTGAAAATAGTGCTCTATACTCAGTAGCTCATCAAAATTCAAAAGCTATTTTATTAAATGATGGGGCATATATGATTAGTAAGCCTCAGTTAGAGATATATATTGATGAATTAGAGGCATCTCATGGTTCTACTACTGGTTCATTAGATGAAGAGCAGATATTTTATTTAAGAGCAAGAGGAATTAATCTACAAGAGGCGAAAAAGATGTTAATTGTAGGTTTTGCTAATGAGATGATAGAAGAGGTGGACGATAGCAATTTAAAAGAGGTAATTCATGCATCTTTTGAAAAGAGCTATTATGGAAAACACCATTTAGAGTGTCTTGAAACATGCCATGGATGTGAAGGATAGATAATGATAAAAGAGAAAATCCAAAAATATAAAGCTGATTTAGAACTTTTTGAGACACCTCAAGAGAAGATTGAATATATTATTGATCTTGGAAAAGAGCATAAAAAATTAGATGAGTCATTAAAAAATGAAAAGAGCTATATAAATGGGTGTGCTTCTGATGCTTGGCTTGTAGCTGAGTGTAAAGATGATAGAATATATTATAAAGGAGAGGGGACAAGTGAGCTTGCAAAGGGGATGATGGTAATGCTTTTAGATATCTTCAATGGAGCTAAAGTAGATGAGATTTTGGATTTTGATATGAGAGAATTTAAAGAGTTGGGAATTATGGATCTTCTATCCCCTCTTAGATTACAAAGTCTTGAAGCTTTTATAAAAAAGGTAAAAGAGTATGCAAAAATGTGCAAGGAGATAAAATGAGAGATGATCCAAGAAAAGTTACTCCAGAAGAGATGAAAGAGATGGTAATTGAGGAGCTAAAAAAAATTTATGATCCAGAAATACCAGTAAATATATATGATTTGGGATTAATTTATGATGTATCTTGCCATAAAGATAAAGTAAGTGGGCTAAATAAGTGTAAAGTTTTAATGACTCTTACATCTCCAAGCTGTTCTATGTCTGAAGTGATAGTTGATTTAGTAAAATCTATTCCTCATAGAATAAAAGGAGATGCATTAGAAGATTTGGAGGTAGAAGTTACATTTGACCCACCTTGGGATCAAAGTAAAATGAGTGATGAGGCAAAACTTGAGCTTGGACTTTTATAATAGATGAGAGCTCTTTTTTCTCTTCTTTTACCTCTTTTTTTAATTGGTGATATTTTAAAAATATGCAATTATAATGTTGAAAATTTATTTGATCTAAATTTAGATGGAAGTGAGTATATAGAGTTTAAAGATAAAAAGAGATGGAATAGCTCTTCTTTTAATAAAAAGTTAAAAAATATTTCAAGAGTAATTTGCGATTTAGATTGTGATATTTTAGCTCTTGAAGAGATAGAAAATAAAAATGCTCTAAAAGCTCTATTAAAAATATTAAAAGATCAAAATTGTAACTATCCATACTATGCTATTACTAATAATAAAAATCAAGCTATAAATAGTGCTTTAATTTCTAAAGTAAAGATTTTAAATTCATCTTCTATCAAGGTAGATAGAGGAAGATTAAGAAGCATATTAGAAGTGAGTCTAAATAGTTCAATGCCTTTAAAAATTTTTGTAAATCATTGGAGCTCTCAAAAAAATGGTGAAGAAAAGAGGAAAATTTTTGCTAAAGCTCTTAAAAATAGATTAAAAGAGTTGCCAAAAGGGAGTGAGTATATTTTAATTGGAGATTTTAATACAGATTATAAAAAGAGTGAAGTTGTAGGATATAGTGCATTAGATAATATTTTAGATACCAAATTAAATGGACGCTACTTAAGGATAAGAGATAAAGTCAATGGCTTTTATCATTATAATTTATGGCTTGAGTTGCCATATTTTAAAAGATGGAGCTACTCCTTTTTTGGGAAAAAAGAGGCACTTGATGCTATTTTGATACCACCTTCTTTAAATGATAATAGAAATTGGAGTTATATTAAAGGAAGTTTTGGAGTCTTTAAAAGAGATTATCTATTTAAAAATGGATATATAAAAAGATGGAGAATGGGTAAAAATGGGGGAGGCTATTCTGACCATTTACCAATATATGCTTATTTTAAAAATAATAATCCATCTTTTTTAGAGAGATTACAAGA
>JAADEA010000100.1 GCA_013153675.1 Campylobacterota bacterium | reverse complement strand
CCATTGGATATGGAGGTCACTCTAATGAACTATTAAGAAAATATCCTAATATTAAAATAGTAGGAATTGATAGAGATATTGAAGCAATCAATTTTACAAAAGAGAGATTAAAAGAGTTTAAAGATAGGATAACTCTAATTCATTCTACTTTTTCCAAAGGATTAAAAGAGATTAAAGATCTACCAATTAGTGGGATATTGGCAGATTTTGGAGTCTCATCTTTGCATTTAGATAAAAAAGAGAGAGGTTTTTCTTTTAAGAGTGAAACATTAGATATGAGAATGGATCAAAATGCTAAAGTAGATGCAAAATATATATTAAATAACTACTCTCAAGATCAATTAGAAAAGATATTTAGAGAGTATGGAGAGATTAAAGAAGCTAAAAAGTTGGCAAAAGAGATAATAGTTCAAAGAGCAAAAGAACCTATTACCACCCCTTCACAATTAATAGAGATAGCAAATAGGGTAATTAAAAAAAGATCAAATAAAAATATAGCCACTACCCTATTTCAAGCAATTAGAATAGAGGTAAATAGTGAATTAAAAGAGATAGAAGAGCTTTTAGACTTCTTAGAAGAGCTTAAGCCAAAAGGAGCAATTGTATCTATTATTACATTTCACTCTTTAGAAGATAGACTTATAAAAAATAGATTTAAAAAGTGGGCACAAGATTGTATCTGCCCACCTCAAGCCATAAAATGCAGTTGCGGAAATAACCACTCTTTAGGTAAAATTCTCTCAAAAGTTATTACTCCCTCAAAAGAGGAGATAAAAAATAATCCAAGAAGCAGAAGTGCAAAATTGAGAGTCTTTAGATTTAAAGAGTAAACTATGGCAAAAAAAAAGAGCAATTTAGGAATAATATATATAGTAATATCAATTATTACACTTTTAACGCTACTAAAAGTCTACTTCGCAAATGAGATATACTATATAAGCAGAGATATTAATAAGTTATTGCAAAAAAAAGAGGCTCTAAAAGAGGAGCAAAATCTACTCCAAATTGAGATAGAAAAATTAAAATTTAAAAACTCAATTGAAGATACCCTATTTATTATACAAGAAGATACTCCTATAAAGAGCGATAATTTATGATTAGAAATTTTATAAAATTTTCTATTCAAAAAGCCTCTTTGAATCATATACTATTTTTACTCCTCCTTGTAATGGCAATATTTTCCTATCAAAAGATTCCAAAGGAGATATTTCCACCAGCAAGCTTAGATAAGGTGGTAATTAGAGGAGGATATGTTGGAGCAAGTGGAGATATTTTGGATAAAATGGCTGTAATGCCCTTAGAAGATAGATTAAAGAGTGTAGAAAATATCTCTAATATTGAAAGTGTGATACAAAATGGCTCCTTTTCTATTATGGCAGATATTAAAGATGGAGCAGATAAAAATTTGATATTAAATGATATAAAAGATATTATTACTATATTAAAAAAAGATCTACCTCAAGATATGGATGAACCAACAGCCAAAATATTAATTAAAAATTTTCCATTAATGCTTATAGCAATTAGTGGGAGTAATAATAAAGCAGAATTATTAAAAGTCGCAAAAAAACTAAAAGAGAAATTATCAAAATTTAAAGATCTAAGCTCAATAGATATTAGAGGAGATGCTGATTTTGAAATTGCAATAGAGTTTGATTCAAAAAAACTTGAAGCTCTAAATATTCCAAAATCTCTATTTTATCAAGCAGTATCAAATTTAAGCTCAATCTATCCAATTGGAACTTTTAAAACAAAAAAAGGAATACTCTTTATATCTTCAAAAAATGATAAATCAAAAATTAAAGAGCTTTTAGAAGCAAAGATTAAAATATCAAATATATATATTAGATTAAAAGATGTAGCAAAAATAGAGTATAAACTAAGCGATCCAAGGGAAATATCCCATTTTAATGGAAAGCCAAATATCTCTTTAAATATTACAAAAAGCAAAAATGGAAATGCTATCTATCTTAGCCGCCAAATTAAAAAGCTGTTAAAAGAGTTTCAAAAAGAGTATCCATCTTTGCAATTTAAGGTATATACTGATACCTCTTTATGGATTAGAAATAGAATCAATTTAGTAAGCTCTAACTTATTTTTTGGGCTTATTTTAGTATCTATTGCCCTTTTTCTATCTCTAAATTGGAAAATTAGCTTAGTAGTGGCAATTGGAATTCCAACAAGCTTTTTTATCGCTCTAATTGGGGCTGATATGATTGGATATAGCATGAATATGCTCACAATGCTTGGAGCTCTAATTGCCCTTGGAATGCTTGTAGATGAGGCAATAGTAGTAGCTGAAAATATCTATAGACATCTTGAAATGGGCAAAGATCCCACCCAAGCTGCAATTGATGGGGCTGTTGAGATGTTTCCAGCAGTACTTACTGCCACATCTACAACTATTTTTGCTTTTTTGCCTCTTTTAATTATGAGTGGGGAAATTGGTGTTTTTATGAGGGTTTTGCCCGTAATGATCTCTATATTGCTTCTTAGCTCTTTGTTTGAGGCATTTTTCTTTCTTCCTCTCCATGCAAAAGAGTTATTTTCTATAAAAAGCTCTATAAAAGAAAAGCCCTCTTTATTTTGGGAAAATATAAAATCAAAATATGAAAAATTTTTAATCAAGATATTACACTATAAAAAGAGTATTTTAGCTCTTTTAGTAAGCGCTATTTTAGGGGGAACTTATATATTATTTAAAGCAAACTCATTTGAACTATTTCCGCCATTTGATGCAATGCAAATTTATATTAGTGGAAAGTTAGATGTTAATAATAAATTAAAAGATAGCGAAAAATTAATGGAGCCAATAGAAAAGGAGCTATTAACAAAATTAAATAAAAATGAAATCTCTTCAATTACCTCTATTGTTGGAATTAAATTTAATGCAGATAATAGTTTTGAAAGTGGTGAGCATCTATTTCATATATTTATAAATCTTCATGAGAGAAAACCCCAAAATTTCTTTGATAAATATATAAATCCCATCTTATCATTAGAATATGATGATAGCGATATGAAAAGAGAAAGAAGCTCTCAAGAGATTTTAAAAGAGATTAGAACGATTTTAAAAAAATTTAAAAATGATAATAGATATAAAGAGCTCTTTGCATATGTGCCCCAAACAGGAATTGTAAAAAATGATATAGAGATAGGTTTTAGTGATAGTAATTTTACAAAAGTAAAAGAGGCAATTAAGAAAATAAAAATTGCCCTAAAAAATATTAAAGGGGTAAAAGACATTGAAGATAATATTAAATATGGTCCAATTGAGCTAAAATTTAGAGTTAATGAGTATGGATATAATTTAGGAATTAGTGAAAAATATTTAAGCAATATTTTAAGAGGCGCGCTATTAGATGGTGAGTATGGAAAGAGCTTTAATGAAGAGGGGCTTATTTATATTAGATTAAAAGATATAAATAAAGATAAAGAATTTAAAGTAAAAAATGTTCAAATAGAGCTTCCTAACTCTAATGGATTTGTAAGATTAAAAGATATTGTTACTATTACTCCTCAAAAAAACTTTTTAAAAATATATAAAGAAGATGGAAAAAGAGTATGGAGCGTAAAAGCAGCAGTAGATAGAAAGATAATTGTTCCATCTGAAGTGATGAAAAAGATAAAACCAATTTTACAAAAGATAAAAAAAGAGGGAGTTCAAGTAATTATTAAAGGTGAAGAAAAAGCAAATAAACAGGTGATTTTAGAGAGTTTAGAAGCAGCAATTATTGCAATTTTTCTTATTTTTATTGCTCTTCTTTGGATGTTTAACTCAATAAAGCTTGCTCTAATTACTCTCTCTGTTATTCCCCTATCTTTATTTGGAGCTCTCCTTGGAACTAAATTAATGGGACTTAAATTAACAATGCCGGGAATTATGGGAATTGTAGGACTTGCAGGAGTAGTAGTAAATGATGCTTTAATTATGCTTGATTTTATTAAAGATAAAAAAAGTATTAAAGAGGTGGCTAAAGGTGCCTCCCTTAGATTAAGACCAATATTGCTCACTTCAATTACCACAATTTTAGGATTATTTACTCTAATATTCTTTGCAAGTGGACAATCTCTTATTATTCAACCAATGGCGGTGTCTCTTGGTTTTGGTATTGCTTGGGCTACAATTTTAAATTTAATTTATATTCCTTTACTATTTAGCACAGTATATAGGGTTAAGTAATGAAAAGATTATATAAAGCACTCCTACTAAAAAGGCTTGAGATGTTAAAAGATTTAGATTATAAATATATAGATATGCCCCAAGAGATAGATAATGAAATTGAACTCCCTTCCACTTTAGAAGAGTTAAGAGAGATTGTATTAAATTGCCATCTATGTGATCTTGCAAAAACAAGAAGAAATGTTGTATTTGGAGAAGGAGACCCAAAAGCCAAATTGATGTTTGTAGGAGAGGGACCAGGTGCCACAGAAGATGCAACAGGCAGACCATTTGTAGGAAGAGCAGGAGAACTTTTAACAAAAATGATAGAAAATGTATTATATATTCCACGAAGCAAAGTATATATAGCAAATATTGTAAAATGTAGACCTCCAAATAATAGAGTTCCAACACCAACAGAAGCCCTAACATGCCGTCCATATCTATTTAAACAAATAGAAATAATTTCTCCTAAACTTATTGTAACTTTAGGAGCTACTGCATATAGATATTTAACAAATGATACCACTCCAATTAGCAAAGTAAGAGGAGAAATTATTAAAATGGGTAATCTTACTATTATTCCTACCTTTCATCCAAGCTACCTCTTAAGAAATCCTTCAGCTAAAAAAGAAGCTTATATGGATATGTTGAAGGTAAAAGAATTTTTAAATCTATAAATTATTTTGTAAAAGAGCCAAATATTTGATAATATATCTATTTAAAGCCAAATTGAATGTAGAAGATGGATAATATATTATCATTAATAACCAAAACCTACTATAAAAAAGAGATTTTAAGATTTAATGGGTTGTTAATTGAGATATTAAAAATAATAGAGGTTATAGCAACAAAGAAAGTTGCTATAAAAGCCCCATTAATAAAGA
>JAADEA010000159.1 GCA_013153675.1 Campylobacterota bacterium | reverse complement strand
GAAAAAAGATAGATCTTCATTCTATTATTAAATACCTCTTCATTATCATCATTTCTTTGAACCTCACTATCTGCTGCTCTTCCTAAAATTCTCTCTTTTGCTACCTTTTCACTTACTCTAACTTCAATTACACTCTTTAGATCAATATCTCCCTCTTTTTCTAATAGTTTATCAAACTCTCTCATTTGCTCTACGCTTCTTGGGAAACCATCTATAATAATTACATCCTTTGGAGCATTTTTAACAGCATTAATAATTGTATTTAATACAATCTCTAATGGAACAAGCTCTCCTTTTGAGATATAGCTATCTATCTTTTTTCCAAGCTCACTTCCACTTGCAACCTCTGCTCTTAACATATCACCAGTTGAGTAGTGAACAATTTCATCACTATTGTTTTTTGCAATTAAACTTGCATCTGTAGTTTTACCACTTCCAGGAGCTCCAATAATAAAAAATAACTTTTTCATAACTATCCTTTTGTAATATCTTTTTTAATTCTAATTCCAAGCTCTTTTAACTGCTCACTATCAACCTTTGAAGGAGCATCTGTAAGAAGACATTGAGCCTTTTGAGTTTTTGGAAATGCAATCACATCTCTAATACTATTGCTATTTGTAAGCAACATTATTAGCCTATCAAAACCAATAGCAAATCCTCCATGTGGAGGAGCACCATATTTTAAGGCATCAAGTAAAAATCCAAACTTCTCTTGAGCCTCTTCTTTTCCAATACCAAGAATATTAAAGATCTCTTCTTGAATCTCCTCTTTATGAATACGCAAACTTCCTCCACCAAGCTCTACACCATTTAATACAATATCATAGGCAATTGATTTTATTTCTTCAATATCACTATATTCAAGCTTTCCATTTTCATTTAATTTTGGCATTGTAAATGGATGGTGCAAAGCTTTTACTTTATTATCTTCTATCTCAAACATTGGAAAATCTACTATCCATACAAATTTATACTGATCTTTAGGAATAATACCCATTAACTCAGCTAAATATTGTCTAAATCTACCCATATAATCTAATACAATACTCTTCTTGCCAGCTCCAAAAAATACCACATCTCCAACTTTTAAGTCACATCTTTTAATAATCTCATCTAAATCTTCTTGAGAGAAAAATTTAGTTAATGGTCCTTTGAGCCCTTCTTCTTTTACTTGGAAATATCCAAGCCCTTGAGCACCAAACTTTCTTACATACTCTTCAAATCCCTTCATTTGTCTTTTGCTAAAGATATTATCCCCATTTGGCACTTTTAGGGCTTTGATTCTATTTTTCTTTTTATCTTTTGCTATATTTGAAAATATCTCATTAGTAGATCTTTCGAAAATATCAATTACATCGACCATCTTTAAATCATATCTTAAATCTGGCTTATCACTTCCATAAAGCTCCATAGCCTCATCATAAGTTAAAATATCAAATTTTTGAGGAAGTTTATCTTCAAATCCAGCAGCTATAAAAATATCTTTAATTAATTTTTCTGCTACCTCCATTATCTCTTCTTGAGTAGCAAAACTTAACTCCACATCTATTTGAGTAAATTCTGGTTGTCTATCTGCTCTTAGATCCTCATCTCTAAAACATTTTGCTATTTGAAAATATCTATCAAAACCTGCTACCATTAATAGCTGTTTAAAGAGCTGAGGAGATTGAGGAAGAGCATAAAACTCTCCATTAAAAATTCTACTTGGAACGAGATAGTCTCTTGCTCCCTCTGGTGTGCTCTTTGTTAATATAGGTGTCTCAACCTCCATAAAACCTTGCTCTATTAGAGAATCTCTTGCAGCTTTTGCAGCAATTGATCTAAGCTTAAATATATTATGCATTTTTTGAGTTCTTAGATCTAAGTATCTATATTTTAATTTAATCTCTTCATTTACCTTATCATCATATAGATCAAAAGGCATAGGCAAAGATCTATTTTCTATAATTAATTTATCAACTACAATCTCTATCTTTCCTGTCTTTAGCTTTGGATTTTCTAAACCTTCACCTCTGGCTCTTACAACCCCTTCTGCAATTAATACATATTGATCTCTAACCTCTTCAGCTACTTTGTGAGCCTCTTTACTATCTGCTGGGTCACATACAAGCTGAACTACCTCATCTTTATCTCTTAGATCTATAAAAATTACTCCTCCATGATCTCTTCTACTATTTACCCATCCACAAACTTTTACTCTTTTTCCAATGAAACTTTCATCTATATCTGCACAATAAGTTCTTTTCACCATCTAAACCTTCTAAAGAAGTTTTGGGCGAATTATATCCAAAAGGGACTTTAATAGAAATTGAATATCTCTAATATTAAAGAGGGGTATTTAGATATTAAAAAATATTAAATAATTTTTTCATTTTTTGGGATTTTGGTATAATATAAATAAAAAAGAGGAGTATAAATTGATTACATTAGCAATTGATGGATTTTTTAAAAAGGTAAATATCTTTAATATAGGCAATATTGAAAAGATTGGCTTTGCATTAAATGATATAAATGAAGATAAGGATATTGAACTTTTATATAAGAGAGTTAAGGATTTAGTAGAAGATATCTCTCAAAAAGAGGGAGCTCTATCTTCTTTAGATCTATTTGATATAGATGAAGAAAATAGTATTACTCTTTTTAATGAAGAGGAAAAAATAGAAGTAGATATAGATTCTATTAATATTAATAGCAAAGAATATAGCTCATACTTTGATATTATTAATTTAGCTAAAGATAGAGATATAGTCTATGTAGAATTAATTGATCAAGAAGGAAGTGTAGAGTTAGAGGCTGATTTTGATGGAGAATTAGATCCATCAAAGCTATTTTTAGAGACTATTGGATGTACTCAAGAAGATCTCTTATCAAAAAGCTATTTAGAAGAGCTTTGTTATTTAGCAGATCTAAATAGTATTAAATATGAAGATGAAGAGTTTGAAATAAGTGAATTTAATCTAAAAGATAAAAGAAGAGAGATCTTTATCTATCTAAAAAGAGATAATATTTTAGAACTTCTTTTACAAAAGGGTGAAAATCCAACTCTACATTTAGATTTAGATGATTTAGATAGTTATATAGAGTAGAATTTCTACTCTTTTTTTCTTTTTATCTTAGCTCCAAGAAGAGATAGCTTCTCTTCTAATCTATCATATCCTCTATCTAAATGATATATTCTTCTAACCCTTGTAGTACCTTTTGCAATAAGTCCAGCTAAGACTAAAGCAGAGCTTGCTCTAAGATCTGTTGCCATTACATCAGCACCCATTAGCTCTTCTACTGGCTTAACAGCTGCCACATTTCCTTTTAGCCATATATCTGCCCCTAAACGATTTAGTTCGCTAACATGCATAAATCTATTTTCAAAAAGTCTCTCTTCAATTAAACTCTCTTCAGATGCAATTGTAGCAACTGCCATAATTTGAGCTTGCATATCGGTAGGAAAACCTGGATACTCTGCTGTAATTACATTAACTCCCTTTAACTTATTTGGTGGAATAATCTCTATACTATCTTTATTAAGATTAAAGCTATTTCCCATACTTTCTAATTTATCAATTACAGCTTGAAGATGTTCAGAGATCACATTTGATACTTTTATATTTGAATAGGTAATTGCACCTGCACAAAGATATGTTCCAGCCTCAATTCTATCTGGAATAATAGTTATAGGATCTTTATACTCTAAAGGCTCTCCATCTCTTCCATGTATTATTAATCTATCTGTACCAATACCTTCTATTTTAACTCCACCTTGTTCTAACATTTCACAAAGTTGAACCACCTCTGGCTCTTTTGCTGCATTAATTATTTCTGTTGTTCCTTTAGCTAAAGCTGCAGCCATTAGAGTATTTTCAGTTCCTCCCACTGTAATTTTGTCAAAAATTATCTTTTTTCCCTTAAGTCCTTCTTTTGCCTCTGCTCTTACATATCCTTGTTTAATAGATATTTTGGCTCCAAGTTCCTCTAAAGCCTTAAGATGTAAATCTATTGGTCTTTGTCCAATTGCACAACCTCCTGGCAAAGATACTTCACACTCTCTATATCTTGATAAAAGAGGACCTAATACTAAAATAGAGGCTCTCATTTTTGATACTATTTCATATAGAGCCTTTGTAGAAGTAATATTAGAACAATTTATTAAAACTTCATTTTCTCCATTATATTCAACTTTTGCACCTAAAATTTTGAGAAGTTTTAATAATGTTTTAATATCAACTACATTTGGAAGATTTTTTAAAATCACATCTTTATTGCTTAAAAGAGCAGCAGCAATAACAGGCAAAGCTGCATTTTTTGCTCCACTAATTTTTACCTCTCCTTTTAGAGGAGCACCTCCTTGAATTTCTAAATAATCCATTTGAATCCTTAAAAATTTTTTCTAAATTTTAACAAAGAATATTTAGAAGAGGGGAGAAAAATTTCGCTAAAGAATATATATTAAAAAATATTTTCTATATTAACTAATGCAATTTTTGATATTTTTAGATATATTTAATATTTTTTACGATATTGTTATAAAAAATATTTTCTTTTTTTATTGTTGGAGTAGCTATGGGTGTGACCGTTGAAAAATTAAGAGAGGTTAATGAGAAATTAAGAGATTTTATTAAGAAAAAAAAAGAGATCTCAAGTATTGAAATTGATACAGCAGAGATATCAATAGATGATGAAGATTTAACCTCCCAAAAATCTCTTTTAGAAGAGTTGCCCAAAGAGTTGGTCTCTTCCTTAAATTTAAATAGCTCTACTAACTATCTTAGAATCAAAAATTTAATTAAATTAATCTCTTTATATAATGAGCTTGAAATTTTCAAAAAGGCTCCTGAGATTGATAAAATTTTTCAATTTAAAGCAATGAATATTAGCGGTATAGGATTGAAAGAGGATGATTTTGGAGAGATTAGAAGTGGTAAATATGTGCAAATTATAGCAATTACTTACGAGCCTGATAAAAATGGGAAAAAAAGGGCAAAAAATGTATCTCTTGGATATTTTGGAAAGGCAGAGACATTAACTCAAGAGCAAAAGAATAAAATTATAGAGTTTGTACTAAGATGGAGATATGAAAAGGCTTAT
>JAADEA010000012.1 GCA_013153675.1 Campylobacterota bacterium | reverse complement strand
AGAGATAAAAATTTTTTCTAGAGCCTTAAAACCTAATAGTGATACGTTTTGAAACACTTTAGCTCTAAAAAATCTTTCATCCAATTTTCTCTATTCTAAAAAAATAATGGTATATAAGTTGCACAAACTACTTTTAAAAAAGATTATAATTAAAAAAATATTTTAAAGGGGCTAGATGGAATCTAAAAAAGCGTTTGGGTTATGGAGTGCAGTATTTTTAGGAATTGGCTCAATGGTTGGAGCAGGAATCTTTGTTTTACTTGGAGAAGCTGGAGCAATTGCTGGAAATTTGGTATGGCTCTCTTTTATATTTGGAGGGATAATTGCTCTTCTTAGTGGCTACTCATTAGCAAAATTAGCAATTGCCTATCCTAGCAGAGGAGGAGTTGTTGAGTATTTAGTGCAATGTTATGGAGAAGGGATATTTTCAGGCTCTTTAGCAGTCTTATTTTATCTCTCAGCTCTAGTTGGGGTTGCAATGGTTGCAAAGACCTTTGGAACCTATGCAGCAGTTATGATTCACCATAATGACTCAATTTTTTTAGTAGATAGCTACGCTGTTGCAATTTTACTTTTTTTTATGGCAATAAATCTAGCTGGAAGCCAAATTATGGCAAAGAGTGAAAATGCAATTGTGGTTTTTAAATTAACAATCTTAACCCTTTTTACAATTGCTGCCTTTTTTACAATAAACTGGGAGCTTCTTGACCCTAGCAAAGCTCCTCCTATAAAAAATGTCTTTTGGGCAGTTGGTCTTACATTTTTTGCATATGCTGGCTTTAGTGTCATAACAAATAGTGTAGAGGATATGGATAATCCAAAAAAGATAGTATTAAAAGCGATGATTATAGCAATATCACTAGTTATGATTTTATATATCGCAGTCTCTATTGCTGTATTTGGAAACCTAACATTAGAAGAGATTATTAAAGCTCAAGATTATGCCCTAGCCGAAGCTGCTAGACCTATCTTTGGAGATATAGGATTTAAAATTATGGCTATTGCAGCCTTAGTTTCAACTGCTTCATCCATTAACGCCAATCTATATGCAATTACCAATACAACATATCAGATGGCAAAAAATGGAGAGCTTCCTAAAATATATGAAAAGAGAGTCTATAATAGCACTGAAGGATTAATTGTTAGCACTACTATCCTAATAATCTTTGTCCTATTTTTTAAACTCAATGAGATTGCTGCAGTTGGCTCTATTTTAATCTTATTTATTCACTTTTTTGTCCATATAGGCCATCTTTTTAAGATTAATAAGACTAAAGCATCTAAAATATTAATATTTTTGGCTATTATATTAGTAGCTGCTACTATTATTTTGGCGCTAAACTATACAAGCCAACATATTCCTAATGTGGGATACTATATTGCAGCTGGATTTGTTATCTCATTTTTAATAGAGGTTACTCTACGTCTAGTGACAAAAAGAGTGGTAAAAAAACAGATAAAGGATGAGGAATGAAAAGAGTTATTAATTCTATTATTGTAGCTTTTAGCGAAATATTAAGCTGGCACACTATTAAATTTGCCCTAAGCATTGGATTTATCTCAATTCTAATCTGGATAGGAGTTGGATATTATATATGGGACTATATTGCGCTTTTAAGCTCTAAAATTATTCAATATATCCCATTTTCAATGATAAAATCAAATGGCGCTTGGATGCTTAGCACCTTTTTATGGTTCCAGCTAGTTCTAATTACCTTTGCTTTACTATATGTATTTTTGGGAAATATTATCTTAAATAGAGTCTCAAAAGAGAAATACTCCTCTCTTACTCTAATAACAGCTTTTGCTAGTGCTGCATTTTGGGGTATTATGTGGTATTTTATTGGAGATAAGATATATAATGAATTTTTAAACCTCTTAAATATGCTGCCATTTAAGACAATTGAAAAAGCTATTGCATTCTTAGTTGGCCTTTATATCATATATAACGCTATTATTGTTACTATCTTATTTATTGTAAGCATCTTTAGCCCACTAATTATTAAAAAGGTTCAAAGAGACTATTTTAATGAAGAGAGTGATATAAAAACCATATTTAGCTCAATTAGATATACCATAAAAGATACTATAATCTTTATTATCTTATCAATCTTAGCCTTTCCACTCCTTTTTATTCCAATTTTAAATATATTTGTGCAACTGATTCTTTGGATATGGCTATTTAAAGATACCCTTAGCTATGATGCCCTTCTTTTAGTATATAAAGAGCCAAAAAAAGAGATACTAAAAGAGAATAGATTTGCTATCTATTTTATTACAATGATAGCAGTAATGTTTAATTTTATCCCTATCTTTAATATCTTTGGGCCAATCTTTGGAGAGATAGCAATGTTTCATTATTTCAAATCTCTAAAAAATAGCTAACTCCTCCAACTCTTTAAAGGGTAGATTTTAATAAAAAAAGCTACAATAATCTATCTTTTATAAGAGTTGATTTATGGCTGGAAAAATTATTCTTGCTTCAATCCTAATTGGAGTAGTTAGCGGATTTCTTATTACCCTCTATGAACTTGCAATCATATTTGTTACCTATTTTATATTTATGGGAAATCCTGCTAAAACAATTCCAAATCTTCCAATATGGTATATATATTTGGTTCCTACGATTGCAATTTTTATAGTAAATTATATTGTAAGTAAAGATAGATTGGTAAGAGAGTATAGCATTAATGAGATTGCAGACTCAATTGTGCAAAATACAATGATAATAAAAATAAAGACCCTATTTTTAAAAATTATCGCCTCTACTCTATCATTAGCAAGTGGATTTATGGTTGGAACTGAGGGGCCAAGTGCTGGAATTGGAGCAATGATTGCCTATCATATCCACAAACTTTTGCAGCTTCCTAAAACTTTAATAAAAGTTAGCATTAGCATTGGAGCAAGCAGCGCAATTGCAGCCATCTTTGTCTCTCCACTAACAGGAATTGCATTTGCCGTAGAAAATATTGCTTATCAATTTTTAAAACAATATATTGGATATTTAATTTTAGCCTCAGCCATTGCTTTTGCAATTAGTGTTCAATTTTTAGAGCCAATTAGCTTTAAATATTCAGTTGGAAGAGATTTTAATCTATCTTATATAGTTGCTAATCTACTATTTATCCCATTTATTACCTTTTTTATATATTTTTATCTCTTCTTAAAGAAGTATCTTCTTCATCTAATTGATTTAAAGATATTTAAACGATTTCCTCAATATCGCTCATATATATTTGCCATAATTGGAGGAGGAGTTGTTGGAACAATCTTACTAATTGAGCCACATGCTGCATTTTCAGGAAAAAATATTGTAATTCATCTAATTAATCAACAAGCCCATATCCCTATTATTTTAATATTTAGTGTAATAGTTTTAAGAATTATAGGGACAACCGTCTCAATCTACTCAAATGCAATTGGAGGACTATTTTTGCCTCTAATGAGTATTGGAGCATTAGTTGGATATGGATTTGGAGAGCTTTTGCTTCTATATGGATTTGAGATTGGAGTATTCTCTTTTGCAGCAATAGGAGCTGCTGTCTTTATGGGAGTTATTATGAAACTTCCACTAACTGCTGTTGTTTTAGCAGTAGAGACCACCTTTGATTATAATATTGTAGTAGCAACGGCTATTAGTGTGGTATTAATTGAGTATCTATCAAGTCTATATTTTCATACTCAAAAAAGAGATGTTACACGCAAAGAGAAGCTATTTTAGCTCTCTTAATGATATAAAGTGGCAATTGTTGCATATGCAGCAAAAAACATTAGATGAGAAATCCCCTCAAAGTAGTTTGTCTCTCCATTATCAGTTGTCTTCCAAGCAAGAATAATAGTTAATAGCAAAGCTCCAATTTGAAAAGCATTAAAATCAAGCGTCAATTTTATCCCATTTGCATATGAGAGCATCATTAAAATTGGCACAGTTAACATAATAGAAACCGTTGAAGCTCCCATTGCAATATTTACAACTCTTTGAATCTCATCATCTTTTGCCGCTTTAATTGCTGTCATAATCTCAGGAGAGACTGCAATTATTGCAATAATAAGCCCAGCAAGCCCAGCAGAGATATTATACTCTTTTGCCAAAATCATCCCATCTTTTGCAAAAATCTCAGCCAAAATTCCTATTATAAAGATTAAAACAAATACAACTATTAAATTAACCACACTTGGCAATCTATCAAATATATAATACTCATCATCCTCTTCATCTTGAAGCTCTCTTTTCTTTTTCAATCTCAAAAGCCTACTCTTTGCAGTTGCCTTAAAAAAATCTTCATGAGTTTTGGTTTGAAAGATAAAGATAAAGATATAAAAGATAATTAAAATTATTGCAATCATAACTGAGGCTTGAAAGAGCTTCTCATTATTATCAGTATAGTTAATAATTCCTGGAACCAAAAGGGCTGAGGTTGCAACCAATAGTATAGTTGTATAGGTGCTTGAGGTATCCTCATTATGAACTTGCTCTTTAAAACTAAGCCCTCCAATAAATACTGCAATTCCAAGCAATACATTCATATCAACAATTACAGCCGAAATTATTCCACCTTTAACCGTCTCAAGAGCATTAGCCCCCTCTCCATTTATAATTATCATATAAAGAAGGACTATCTCAACTGCAACTGCAGAAAAGGTTAAAACAAAGCTTGCATATGGCTCTTCAAATCTATCTGCTAAAATCTCTGCAATCTCAGCAACAGTCATTGAAAATGCCCCAATTGCAATTGCAGTAGATAAGACACTTAAGTTTGTATTGTGATTGATATGAAAATAGATTGCTAAAGCCGAAAAGACAATTCCTAAAATTATATCGATATATTCGTGTAAAAAGCGCCTAAATGAGGAAGCATTTGAGGCGGGGGAATGGGTTGAATCCAAAAAAATCTCCTTACTTTTTTTTCATAATAATAATTTATTAATCTTAAGATTTAATTAAAGGGATTTCAAAAAAGATAGAATTCTCCGATAAATTTGATACTAATAATAGCTCACTACAAAGCTCTTTTATAACCTTATCCTCACTTGTATATCTTCCATTGGATTCAAACTTTAAATCAATTAGAGGATAGGGTTTATCATCAATTATAATATGCTCTCCAATTCCTAGCTTCAAAGTTATATCAAGATACTTAGAGGCCTTAAAAGATTGCAAAGTCTTTCTTAGAA
>JAADEA010000055.1 GCA_013153675.1 Campylobacterota bacterium | reverse complement strand
CAAGACAAATTTTAAGAGACTTAATTAAACATATATTTGCAATAAAAACTGATAGCGGATTAATTCCTCTTAGACTTTCAAAAATTCAACAACAAATTTATGATGCTATTTTTTAATAATGGGTGTCCCAATCGCGGAAGTCAGGAGATCTTATAAAAGAAAAAATTACTCCCAATATGGCAAAAGATTTTATACTTATTGTATCTGCTCATGGATTACCCCAAAAGCTAATAGAAAAAGGAGATCCATATAAAAAACACATAGAAATTAACTATTCACTAATAATTAAAAAGCTAAAAGAAGAAAACTACCATTTTAAAGATACTATCTTAGCATACCAATCAAAAGTAGGAAGAGCTAAATGGCTTGAACCAAACTTAACAGATGTTATAAAAGAGATAGCCACAAAAAATGAAAAAAAGATATTAATATTCCCTATCTCTTTTACTATAGATAATTCTGAAACACTATATGAACTTGAAATTGAAAATAAAGAGATAGCTTCATCATTAGGTATAGACTCTTTTTTAGTAGCCTCACCTCCGAATGATAAAGATAATTTTGCTCTTTTTCTCTCAAAATTAGTAAAAGAGCAACTTTAGGCTCTTTTTAACTTATATATACTCTTTTGTAAACCTTTTTTCTATATTTTACATATACATATCTACACTTTTTCTTTACAGGTATTGTCTCTAAAATATCTAATGGTGACGATTTTTTGCAAATATATACTCTTTTAATCTCTTCTATATAAGTTGGAATTAACTTAACTCCTCTTCTTTTTTTACTATATCTTTTATATTTTTTTGCCATTGCAAGATATTTTTTAGGGGTCTTTCTTTTAAGTGTTTTAACTTTACTATTAATTTTAGCCTTTGCAATTTTTCTATTTTTTATCTCTCTTTTAACTTTTATTCTTTTCTTCTTAGCTATATATACTCTTTTTCTCTTTTTAACTCTTCTTACTACATATCTTGGAGCCTTTCCTTTTATAACAACTTTAGTTCCAACATTTGCCCATTTATACAATCTTTGGGCAAAACCATTCTTTAATCTAATACATCCATGAGAAGCAGGATAATTTGGAGTATACCCAAGATGCATTGCCACTCCACTCCAAGTTAACCTCATCATATAAGGCATTTTTGCTCCACCATTTGGTTTAGGCCATTGATTCGATATATGAAATCTTTGCTTTTCTAAAATATAATATACTCCAGTTGGTGTAGGATGTTCTTTCATTCCTGAAGAGATCCATCCGCTCATTACCATCTTACCATTTTCATACGCATAAGCTTCCTGTTTAGATAGATCAACTACAATCAATTTTTGAGCATTTAGAGTATATGTTAAAAGAAAAAATGCAGCTAAAATTAGACCCCAAAATCTTTTCATCTCCCCATCCTTTTTGTTTAATCTTTAACCAAAGATTAACATAAAAAGATGGATAAATTATGACATTTTGAAATATTTTTAAAGAAAGTTTATAAAATAATGTATATATTAGCTTTTTATGTAGCTTTTAAAAAGTAACAATCCAGTAGCTAATAGAAGAATATTTCCAATAATATCATGTGATAAATGAAAATTCTCTCTTCCATTTAAGACAAATAGATAAACTATCCATATTCTCAGAGTATTGACAATAAATATAACAATATATCCAATTATTGCCCATAATATTTTTTTTAAAATACTCTTATTATATGCAAGTACTCCTGCAAGATAGATAAAATAGGGAACAAGTCCATTACAAGCAGGAGTAATTATTAATCTATAATGAGGATTTACAATTATATTAAAACCATTAATTTTATCTTCACCTATTAAAAGCGATAGAGCTTTCATTAAAAGATCTCTTTGGAAAGAATCAATCAACTCTCCAATATAAGAGATATTCCAGAGCTTCTCATCCCAATAAAATATTCCAAAAAGTAAAACTAAAAAGAGAGGATAGAAAAGTAAAAACTTTCTATTATCTATTGACATCCATGACACTCAATACTCCTATCCTCTACACTTGCTCTATTAAGCTCTTCTGGAGATTGACTTCTTAAATAGTATGTAGATTTTAATCCAAGCCTCCACGCCTCCATATATATATCATTTAAATATCTACCACTTGCCTTATCAAGTCTGATAAAAATGTTTAAACTTTGACCTTGATCTATCCATTTTTGTCTAATAGCAGCAGCCCTTACCAAAAGCCTTTGATCTAAATCATATCCACTAACATAATATGGATATGTATCCAAACTAATATTTGGAGCTGTTACAGGAATAACTCCACTTAGATTCTCCTCATACCACATCTTCTTGAAAATTGGCTCAATTGCTTGAGTAGTTCCTGTTAAAATAGAGATTGAGCTTGTAGGAGCAATCGCCATTAAATAGCCATTCCTCATTCCATCTCTTTTTACTTTCTCTTTTAGCTCCTGCCAATCATGTGTATATCCAAATAGACCTCCTCTATCTATTAGTTTACAAGCCTCTTCATTTGCCAAGTCTATTGGTAAAATACCTTTACTCCAATTAGAACCTTCAAAATTAGGATATGCCCCCTTTTCTAAAGCCAAATCACTTGAAGCTCTAATAGCATAATAGCTAATAGATTCCATTATTTCATCTATCTTTCTAAAATGTTCATCACTTCCCCACTCTATTTTATGCTCAGCCAACATTTGGGCTTCACCCATTACTCCAAGACCAATTGCTCTTGTTTTTAAATTTGTATCTTTTACCTTCTTTAATGGATAGAAATTTAGATCAATTACATTATCAAGCATTCTAATAGCAATTGGAACAACTCTTTTTATATCTTCTATTGTATTTACTTTTGATAAATTAACAGAAGCCAAGTTACATACAGCCGTCTCTCCATCAAATTTTTCTTTTTCTACTATATATATTCCTTTACCCCCAATAGTATCAAGAGCAGTTATCTTTTTAGCCCTCTTTTTAATACCCCCATCAACCTCTACTATATCATCCTCTTCAAATAATTCAATAGAGCCATCTTCAAAGATAATTTTAATTTTATAATGATTTGGAGCGGTATTTTGAAAAATTTCTGTACATAAATTAGAACTTCTAATTATTCCTGCATGAGCATTTGGATTAGCTCTATTAGCATTATCTTTAAAGGCTAAAAATGGACTTCCTGTCTCAAAATAGCTTCTTAAAATCTCTTTCCATAATTGCTTTGCTAAAACTTGCTCTTTAACAATATCATCCCTTTTTTCTAACTCTAAATATCTCTTTTCAAACTCTTCCCCATACAAAGAGCTAAGTTCTCCTGCTTCATATGGATCAAAAAGAGTCCATATACCATCTTCTTGAACTCTTTTCATAAAAAGGTCATTAATCCATAAAGCTGGAAATAGATCATGAGCTCTTCTTCTCTCTTCTCCAGAGTTCTTTTTAAGATCTAAAAACTCTTTAATATCAATATGCCAAGGTTCAATATAAACTGCAATTGCCCCTTTTCTCGTTCCAAGTTGATCTACTGCAATTGCTATATCGTTAGTAATTTTTAAAAATGGAATAATTCCACCAGCAGCATGCTTATGTCCATCAATATAACTTCCCATTCCTCTTACTAAATTCCAATCCCATCCAATTCCACCGCCATATTTAGATAAAAGAGCCATCTCCTTATAACTATCAAAAATCCCTTCTATATTATCTGGGGTACTTCCAATATAACAACTACTCAATTGATGTCTTGGTGTTCTTGCATTTGATAGTGTTGGAGTAGCCACCATTACTTCAAATTTACTAATAATGTCATAAAATCTTTTTGCCCAACTTTGAGAATCAAATTCATTTTGAGCTAAAAACATAGCAACTGCCATAAATAGATGTTGAGGCAACTCTATTGGATTATTATCCTTATCTTTTAAAAGATATCTATCATAAAGTGTTTTTATACCAAGATATGTAAATTGCAAATCTCTCTTTGGATCTATATAATCATTTAAATCGTCTAAATCATATTTCTCTTTTAACCCTGGCATAATCCTGCCAGCCTTTTCACCCTTTTCAAAATAGTCTCTTAAGTGAATATAACCTGTAAATCCAGATACTCTATGATAAAGATCATATAAAAATAACCTTGCAGCCACAAATGTCCAATTTGGTCTATCTATATCTATCTTATCTACTGCAGTTTTTATAAGGGCTTGCTGAATCTCTTGGGTAGAGATCATATCAATAAAGTGAAGTTTTGCATCTACTTCTAATTCACTCTGACTTACCCCATCTAATCCTTCTACTGCTGCAGCAGTATACTTTTGAATCTTACTTATATCTAAAGGCTCTATTCTTCCGCTTCTTTTTACTACTCTAATCATCAACAAACCCTTTTTGGAAGATTAAAATTGTGCAAAATTTTATCTAAAATAGATAAATATTATATCCCCATATAGAACTATGTTCTATATTTAATTTTACTATTTAAGTATTCTATAAGCAAAAATAGTTTTTATAGAGCAAAACTTAATTGAAGGTTAAATAAAATATCTTCTTTTTATGGAATGAATTACAAATTTTTATGAATATTGTTACTAATTGTAACATAGCTCTTGAAATACCGCCAAAAAATGAAATATATTTGCATATCCACAAAAATATATCATTATACCGATATATTTAAGCCCAAATTCCCCCTCAAACGCCTATTTTAGGGCTCTTATTTCTATTTTATGCCCTTTTTTTCACATCTAAGAGTGATATAATCATACTCGTAGCAAGGAGTGCTAAATCTTTTTTTTAAACTTTGAGGAGGCTTATAATGAAAAAATCCGTCTTGATTGCTGAGGTTGCCAAAAAGACTGGCTTACCCAAAAAAGAGACTGAGTTGGTTGTAAATACTATGCTTGATATTATTGTAGATACTTTAAAGAAAAAAGAGCCAGTTTCATTTCTTGGTTTTGGTTCCTTCGAGCCCGTAAAAAAGAACCCTCGCGATATCTATATTCCTGGAACTACTAAAAAGGTACATGTAGAAGCAAAATATGGAGTTAGATTTAAACCTGGAAAAACTTTAAAAGAGATAATTAATAAAGAAGATTAAAAAATATTTATTAAAAAGTGGTAAAAAAAGGGGAGAAGGGTAGATTATGAATCTTTTCTACCCAATAAAAGGAGAGAGACTCCAAAAAGAATAAAGGTAAATATAGAAATAGAGTTAAGAGTATTTTCTATCTTATCTGGATGTAA
>JAADEA010000050.1 GCA_013153675.1 Campylobacterota bacterium | reverse complement strand
TAAAACTATATCTTCAACTAACCAAAATAATGAAAAAAGGCTCATTTTTATTTATAGAAACTTTTATATCTAACCATAAATACTCTATAAAGAAAGAGACTCTATTTGAAATATTTAAAAAGCAAAAATTAATAGATATAAAAGCAAATCATAAAAGAGGTAAAATAGAAGCTTTATTTCAATTTTGACAAAAAGCAATAATAGTAGCAGCCATTGCCACATTTAATGATTCTATTCCATCTTTCATTGGAATCTTTACCCCAAAACTTTTTAACTCTTCAATCTCTTTAGATACTCCACTACTCTCATTACCAAGTATATAAATTATTCTATCTTCATCTATTTTTGAAAAGAGAGTCTCTCCCTTTGGATCTAAAATAGCTATTTTTGTACCCCTTATTTTAAAAAAGTTAAGAGTCTCTTTTAAATTATAACTCTTTATAATAGGAACTTTAAACAATGTTCCAGCACTTGCTTTAATAGTCAAAGGAGATATTAAAGGAGCACTTTTTCTCTTTGCAAAGATTATTCCATCTATATTGCCAGCAGCAGCACTCCTTACAATAAGCCCTAAATTTTGAGGATTTTGAACGCCATCAATAGCAAAAAGCCTAAATTTTTTATATTTTTTTAAAAACTCTTCTGCCTCATATATATAAGGATGCAAAATATCAAGGGCAACTCCTTGATCTTGCTTTGAGTTCTTAGAAATAAAACTAAGCTCTCTTTTTGTATGATATTTAATCTCTACTCCTCTTTTTTTAGCTAAAGAGATAATCTTATCTAAAATATCACTTCTTTTATTAGAAGAAGATAGATGTAGTGCATAAATTTTTAGATCTTTATTCTCTAATGCTTCTAAAACAGGCTTTCTTCCATATATAGTTAATAACTCTTTTTTCATAAAAGATCTCTTATAACAATTGCAAAATGCATAATAAAAATATTTAAAATAAAAATTAACATTGAAGAGGCACGAGATAAAATATTTTCTAATTTAGTCCTCTCTTTTCCATTTGTCTTATAAGCAATAACAAAATGAATAATAGTAGCAATAGTAATAATTAATACTAAAATTGCCTTTATTCTAATAGCCTCAGCTATTTTAGAGTTAGCTGGAGCAAATATTAACTCTAATAGATTATATTTTATTCCTAAAATATATCCACTAATTAATAACATAATTAGAGAAAATAACTCAAACCAGCCAAAAATAGGACCAATATGAGGATAAACCTCTTGTTGAGCTCTCTTATCTCTAAGAGAGATTCCTAAAATAAACATAAATACAGAGCCACCAATCCAAGCAATCGCCGTAATTAGATGAATATGAAAAGCCCATTTATTGATAATATCCATCATAACTATTCCTATTTATCAATTTTTAAAACTGCCATAAATGCCTCTTGAGGAACTTGAACCTTTCCAATTGCTTTCATCTTCTTTTTACCCTCTTTTTGTTTCTCAAGAAGCTTTCTTTTTCTACTTATATCTCCTCCATAACATTTAGCTGTTACATTTTTCCTCAAAGCCTTTACATTACTTCTTGCAATTATTTGATTTCCTATACTTGCTTGAATAGCCACCTCAAATAGCTGTCTTGGAATAAGCTCTTTTAATTCATTTACAAAAGCAAGCCCCCTTTGTCTTGCCTTTTCTCTTGGAACTATAATTGATAAGGCATCTACTACCTCTCCTGCTACTCTAATATCAAGTTTTACTAAATCCCCCTCTTTATATCCAATTGGTTCATAATCAAAACTTGCATAACCTTTAGTAAGAGACTTTAATTTATCATAAAAATCTAATATTATCTCATTCATTGGTACTTCATACTCAAGCAAAACTCTATCTTGACTTAAATAGTCCATTCTTTTTTGAATACCTCTTCTCTCATTTAAAAGTTTCATTAAATTGCCCACAAACTCATTTGGAGTTAAAATAGTAGCCTTTACATATGGTTCATATATCTTTTCAATATTTTGAACAGGTGGAAGTTCGCTTGGATTTTGTACCTCTATCATCTCTCCATTAGTCAATTTAACTTTATATATAACAGTTGGAGCAGTAGCAATTAATTCTAAATTAAACTCCCTCTCAAGCCTCTCTTTTACAACCTCCATATGAAGCATTCCTAAAAATCCCACTCTAAAACCACTTCCTAAAGCTAAAGAGCTCTCAGGTTCAAAACTTAAAGCAGAATCATTTAATTTTAACTTATTTAAAGCATCTCTTAAATCTTCAAATTTATCTGTCTCTATTGGATATATTCCTGCAAATACAAAAGGTTTTGCTGGTTCAAATCCAGGAATTGGATTTGGTGTTGGATTTTTTGCATCAGTGATTGTATCTCCAACTTTAATAGACTCTACACTCTTTAGACCCATTACAACTATACCAATCTCTCCAGTAGAAATTTCAGATGTTTTTAGCTTCTTTAGAGGATGGGGATAGTATAGATCTAAAACTTCATGCTCCTCATCAGAACCCATAATTTTTACTTTTTGACCCTTTTTAATAGACCCATCAAATACTCTAACAAGTGCTAAGGCTCCAAGATAGTTATCAAACCAGCTATCATAAATTAAAGCCTTTGTAGGAGCACTTTCATCTCCTTTTGGAGGTGGAATTTTATCTACAATAGCATCTAAAAGCTCTTTAATTCCTTCTCCCGTTTTTGCAGATACTAAAAGATGCTCACTACAATCAAGCCCTATTGCATCTTCTATCTCTTGTAAAACTCTATTAGGGTCTGCACTTGGAAGATCTATCTTATTAATAACAGGCAAAATCTCTAAATCATTCTCAAGGGCAATATATACATTTGCAATTGTTTGAGCTTCAACTCCTTGTGTAGCATCTACTACTAAAAGAGCTCCCTCACTTGAAGCTAATGATCGACTCACTTCATAGGAGAAATCCACATGTCCTGGAGTATCAATTAAATTTAATATATACTCTTTACCATCTTTTTTGTAAGTAAGTCTTACGCTTTGAGCCTTAATAGTAATACCTCTTTCTTTTTCAATATCCATTGTATCTAAAACTTGAGAACTCATCTCTCTTTGACTAATAGCCCCACATTCTTGAATAATTCTATCTGCTAATGTAGATTTTCCATGATCTATATGGGCTATAATTGAAAAGTTTCTGATATTCTCTTTTGGAATCTTCTTTTCCATCTACAAACCTCTTTTAAAAATTTGTCTCAAAGAGGGAATTAACACTCTCATTATTATTTATTCTTCTAATTACCTCTCCTAAAAGTTTTGCAGTAGATAGTACCTTAATCTTTTTACATCTCTTTTTAAGAGGAATTGTATTTGATACAACAAGTTCATCAATATCTCCCTTTTCAATCCTCTCATAAGCTGGACCTGATAAAACTGGATGAGTGCAACAAGCCATTACAGAATTTGCACCTTTTTCTTTTAGTGCTTTAGCACCTTTTACCATTGTACCTGCTGTATCTATCATATCATCTATTAAAATAATATCTTTACCTTTTACATCTCCAATAATATTCATAACTTCAGCAACATTTGCTTTTTCTCTTCTTTTATCAACTATTACCATATCAAGCCCAAGTTTTTGAGCAAAATATCTTGCTCTTGCCACCCCTCCAATATCTGGTGAGGCAATAACTGGATTTTTTAATTTACCCATTTCTATCTTATTTTTAATATAGTTAATAAATAAAATTGCTCCATATAAATTATCTACTGGAATATTAAAAAATCCCTGAATCTGAGAGGCATGAAGGTCTACTGTAACTACTCTTGTAATTCCAGCAGTTACCATCATATCAGCTACCAATTTAGCAGATATTGGAACTCTTGGAGCAGCTTTTCTGTCTTGTCTTGCATAACCATAATATGGAACAACAGCTGTAATAGATTTAGCAGAAGATCTTCTAAGAGCATCTGTCATAATTAATAGCTCCATTAAATTATCATTTGCAGGAGCGCAAGTTGGCTGAATAATAAATACATCCTTTCCTCTTACACTCTCAGCTATTTGAATATTTATCTCTCCATCTGAGAATCTACTTATATTCGCTTTTGATAGAGGCATATCTAAATAGGTAGATATCTCTTTACTAAGTTCTTCATTTGCTGTTCCAGAAAAGATCATATAGTTACTCATTTTACGCCTTTTGCCATATTTTCTTGTAATTTTACTCAAAAAACTATAAGCTTAGATTATGGTAGCAATCATTTGAGAGATTCTATCAATCCCTTTAGCAAGGGCTTTTACTAAAGATTGCCCATTCTTTTCACACTTTTCTCTTATATTAAAAAATCTGCTCTTACCATCTATATCATATATCCCTTTAATATATAAAAATCCATCTTTATAGTAGATATCACTAATTTCTACTCTTACAATAGTTAGATTTTCTTTGTTATCAAATCCCCATGGATACTCTTTTATATTTGGATTTTTTAAAAGTTCTCTTAGGTTATTAATAAGTCTATTTGTAAATATATTTTTTGGTTCATCTGCCCAATACCCTTTTAGATACTCAATAGAACCATCACTTTTTATAATCTCTATCTTATCATCATTTAGATAATTTGGAAGTTTAATCTCTTTTATTCCAACTTTTTTATAACTCTTTTTAATAGGAGCTATTGGCTCTTTTGGTAATACAAATAGAGATTTTTCTCCACATCCACCCATTAAAAGAGCTAAAATAATTAAACAACCCCTCTTCATCATTAATCTCCAAAAATTATTGAATTTGGTTTTCTATTTAACTTTCTAATTAATCTATTTGCCTCATTTGCACTTTTATGCAACTCAAGAAGAGTATCATTTAACTTATCATAAATTGTAGAATTTTTTCCAAATTTCTTTAAAATATTATTTGTCTTTCTTAAAGCTCTTCTAAATTCAATCAAAGATCTATTTAGCTCTTTAGAGATCTTTTTAACTTGTAAATTTTTAATAGACTCTCTTAACTCTTTTAATAGAGCTTTTGTCTCTTTTGGAAGAGATTTTAGAGATTTATCTTCTAAAATTTTATTTAAATTCTCAATAGAGCTATTAATATTATTTACAATAGATGAGACATTTAAATCACTAAATGAATCACTTAGTTTATATAATTTATCAAGTAAGCCCCCCTCTCTTGTTTTAATTGTAGGAAAGACTAAAGCATTATCTCTACTCTCTAACAAAACAAACTTTTTTCTCTTAATATTTTTAGGATATATAAG